>SLEY01000514.1 GCA_007124535.1 Planctomycetaceae bacterium | reverse complement strand
TTCCACTTTCACACATGAAACTCCTGCATCGTTTTCAGTTGTTACGGTTCCTTTCATGGGACGCGAAGCGTCCGAGCTTGCGTTCCCACGCGGAAGCGTGGGAACGATGCCAAATCCACGTCTTACCCCTTTAAGCGGGTCATCGAAAAAATTCCCCGTCAGAGGGATCGCCGCTGACGGCCGAATTTGCCGCCGGCGCACTGACCGGGGCTTTTGCCTGGTACCGCAAATCACAATGGATCGGCAACCAACGCCACAAGTTACCTTGCTGCGCGCCCCCGTAGGTTGGGCATTCCTGCCAGACGGACGTTGTCGCATTCGACAACACGCCCCCATTCCGAAAGATATTGGACGGGGACGTTCGCGGCCCGAACAATTCGGGGCTGGGGCACGAATGCGGTTTTCCATCCTGGCGAAACCTGCTAAGTTTTCAGGTGCTTTGCGAAGGCCCCGGACCGACAGGAAATGATGACGAAAGGATGGCGGCGATGCTCTTGCGGACGATGGAATCGTGCGACCGGTGGGACGTGGCGGAACTGATCTGCGTTTCGACGAACACTTGGTACGAGCAACGTGGCGGCGCCCGCATCTTTCCCGCCGGACCGGAGGCGACTCGCGTATTTTTTGATGTGTACCAGGCGTTGGACCCCGGCTGCGGGATCGTGGCGGAAAACCCCGTCAGTGGCCGCCTGATGGGCTCGTGTTTCTACCACGAACGGGATCGGCACCTGGCGCTGGGGATTATGAACGTGCATCCTTGCGATTTTGGTCGGGGAGTGGGTCGGGCGTTGCTGCAGCACGTGCTGGACTACGCGGACGAAAAGGGCCTTCCCGCCGTGCGATTGACCTCCAGCGCGCTGAACCTGGACTCGTTTTCCCTTTATAATCGGGCCGGTTTCGTACCGCAGGCCGTGTATCAGGACATGCTGATTCAGGTGCCCGAAGGGGGGCTGGCATGCGATCTTCCCGGCGCCCGGCAGGTGCGGCCCGCGACCATCGAGGACGTACCGGCTTTGGCCGATTTGGAAGAAACGGTGGCGGGAATCCGCCGCGAGCGGGATTATCGCTACACGATCGAGCAGGGCGAACCGATGTGGGAAACGCTGGTCTTCGAGGGGCCTCACGGCCGGATCGAGGGGTTCCTGATCTCCGTCAAACACGCGGCCGTCTGTTTGCTCGGACCCGGCGTGATGCGAACCGAGCCGCAGGCGACGGCGCTGATCGGCCGCGCCTTGGATCGTTACCGCGGGGGCATGGTCGTGTTCCTGGTCCCCGTACTGGCCCGCCGTCTGGTCGAGACCATGTACGCTTGGGGAGCCAGAAACTGCGAACTGCACTTCTGCCAGGTGCGAGGCGAGTTTCAGCCGTTTCGCGGGGTGAACATGCCCACATTCCTCCCGGAAACCGGCTGAGCCTTCTGGTCTCGCACCCGTCACGGGGGCAGCGGGAGGAAGACGATGCGATTCGCCTGGTCGCGCTGTAGCGATTTGACCATCCACTCTTCCAACTCGATCCAGACTTCGAATTCGAAATGGCGATCCAGCACCTCGCCCTGGACGGCGCCCGATTCGATCCAGTCGGGCCACCCCAACCGGGTACGGAGCAGTTGTTGTTGCCACTCATCACGTATTCGGGCGATACGCACGTCCCCCACGCGGCGAAGTAGCGTCAAGGCGTGGCGGTACGTCAGCGGCCGGACCACCCGGACGGTCCACACCACCGCGTCCTCTTCCGTGACGCGAGTCCGGCCCATTTCCATCTGAATCAAGCGGAAATGGCCCGACCGCTCCAGTTCATGCAGGCCTCCGATCACATCCTCCAGGGGCTCCGGAAGCCGGTTGAACCTACGGGGTTTTTTCGGGGTTTCCGATTCCACGCCCGCGTTGTCCCCGGCCGCCGCCGACCTGCCGCCTGCACCAAGCGGGGCTCCAGCGGGATCTGCCAGGATCAGGATGGCCAGGAGAAGCGGCAGGGAATTGAAAGGGCTCTTCATGGAATGCTCCTGTGCCGAAGCGAGCGAAACTGAGGTGTCGGGTTTCCGGGTGCGGCAGGGCGCGGGTCGCCGGTCTTTTCCACTTTTCTGAGAGACGAATGCTCCCTCAAAGTTGGGACGATGTTCCCGCGGCCAGGGCATACCAGTCGACCGGGGTATCAAAGGCGGACGCTTGCCAGCCGAGCTGAGCCAACACGGGTGGCACACAGTATTTTTCCAGTTCGGCCCGGTTCGTGGTCACGCTTGGATCTTTATGGTTATCGACCTGCAAATCATTCAGCACGATCCCCGCCACGGACAAACCTTCGCGGAATGTGGCGGCGGTGATCAGGGTTTGCAAGGTTTGACTGATCACGCCCAGCACGTTGGGGGCGACGACGATCAGGGGGAATCCGCAGTCTTGGGCCAGGTCGGCGACGAAATCCTCGTCGCTGAGGGGCGACATCAATCCCCCGGCCCCTTCGACCAGCACGATCTGGGAATTTTGGCGCCAGGGTTCCAGGCCGTTGCGGAGCTGGTGGGGGTCCACGCGGCGGTTTTCGGCGCGCGCGGCCAGCGGGGGCGCCAGCGGCGCCGCAAAGCACTGGGGGCATACCTGTTCCCGGGTACCGGGCCGACCGGCCGCCTCCCACAGCGCCAGGGCGTCCTCCGGCAGCCAGCGGTCGCCCTGCCGCGGACAACCGCTGGCTACCGGCTTGTACACCCCCACGCGCCAACCGGTGGCGCGCAGGTCCCGCGCGATTTGGCAGGCCACGCGCGTCTTGCCGATCCCCGTGTCCGTGCCCGTGATGAATAAACCCGGAATGTCGCTTGTCGTCATATCTTCTACTGTAATCTCCAAGCGGGTTGGGCAACAGGCGGCCGGCGGGGGACGCCCGGCGCAAAAAAAAAGCTCCCGGCAGCGACGGTATCCCAGGGGGGCAAAGGATTCCGCTTCTGCTCCGGGAGCGATTGGACGTGACCGGCCGGCGCGTCCTGCGGGATTTGGCCGGTCTCTGTTCCGCCAGTCGCATGTGTCGCGGAACCTTGATCTGCATCCGTGCGGATCGCCATTCCGTGGTCCGCAGGCCAACCAATTCTTGGCAGCCCCGATGCGGACTCCTGCATGCGAGTGACTGTTGTCAGAGTCGAACCCGGCCTGGGTGGTTGTCGTGCGAACCAAGTGGTTGGCGGCGACTGCCAAGCGTTGTTCGTCTCATTGAGGCGGCAGGATACGGCATGACCCGGATCCGGTCAAGAGGAATTTTCCGGGAATTCGGAAAGTGCGAAAAAGGCCTGCTAGCACGGGCCCTCAGTCCGACGGGCGACGGCCGCCAAGGCGGGTCAAGCGGATGATCTTGGCCCCCCGCCCCCGGCCGATCACCAGCCGCCGCCAATGAGCGAACAACGGCGCGTCCGCACCGGCAAACTCCCGAATATACCAGCCACGCGTCGTGGCCGGCGTGCCCGGAGGCGGCGTTCGCAGGGCACGCTGCAAATCGGCGTCGTCGACCAGCGTCGACGTCGTGCCCGTTCGCGACCAAATCCGATAATAGCCTTCGTCCGACAGTTCGTGATAGCGAAGGTCGATCTTCTTCCGCACCGACCAGGCCGCCTCGCCACCCGCCCGTTCGATCAAATAACGCTTGGTCACCCAATCCAGCGAACCGACCAGAAGCGAGCGGTCCTGTTCCAAGGCATCCAGCGTCTGCTGCCAACGGCGCAAAACCTCCCGGGCCTCCGGCGGGGCATCCGGTTGGTCCGCGACAAAAGCCCGGCACGCCTCCAGATAATCCCGTTGCAATTCGACGGCCGTCCAGCAGGCGCCGCGTCGCAACCGCACGCGTTCCTCCAGCTGGGGGTCCAGGCAGATCTGCCGCATCGCCCGGATCGGCCGGCAAACACGCGGCGCCTGCTTCAGATAGCCCGCTTCGATCGCATCCAGCACCAACAACGTCGTGCCGACCCGCAAGTACTCGGCCGTCTCGCTCATGTTGGAATCGCCGATCCCGATCTGCAGCCGCTGCCGCGCGCGGAACAGACCCGCGTAGTCGCCCGGCGCCAACACCGTCTCGACCGATACCGCCTTGAAGAAATGGCCGAAGTTGAAAATCGGACGATCCCACAGGTACCCCCCCAAGCCGACCACACAGTTGATCGCGGGCGCCTTCTCGGCAATCTGGAACCGGCCCTCGCTGTCCAGCATCCCACTGCCGCCCAGGATCGAACGGCTGACCAAGAATGCCAAGCCCTGCTGCCGAATCGCCCGAAAGGCGGTCAGATGCGTGAGCACCAGCAACCCGATGGCTAAAGGCGCACCCGCCAGACGAGCCCCCCACAACACCAGCCACTCCATCCAACCGGGCAGCGGCGATCCCGTCTCCCGACCCTCGGCCAAGTCACGTCCCAGCAAGGTGATCGTCAGCCGCTTCCGATCCATCGGCAGCAGGCGCAAGGCCAAACAAGCGATCCCGGCCAGGGCGAGATAAAGCAGGATGGCCAACACCATCCCCATCAGCAAGACCCAAGTGAGCAGGACCAGGGGCAGCAGGACGACCAAGCCGATCCGCCACAGCAGCAATCCGCCGCGATCGGCCAGCGTGGCCTCGTAGTTTTCCTGCGCCCCGTAGACGTTGTCCTCGCTGTCTCGGCAGTTCTTGAGCAAACGGAACTCGCCCCCCACCTGAGCTGCCGCCGCCGCATCTTCCAGCAACCGATCTTGGGCCCGTTGCCAAGTAACCACCTGTTGGGGTCCCCGGCATTCCGGCGTGGACCCTTCGATTAACCCGCCCTCCGACGCGATGCGCTCGGTCTCGAACCACACCGCCCCGCCGGTCGCGATGAACACGCCTTCTTTGAAGTGCAGGGCTCGCACCACGGGCAGCCGCCCACGCAACGACTGGACCAACTCCTGGTACAGTTGATATCGCCGGGTCGGGGGCGCAAAAAAAGAAGCCGGCCGGAAACGGATCGCATATTCCGTTTCCAAGCCGACCAGTCGCTGGAAAATCGTAGCCAAACTACTCGCCGCCGTGAGGAACCACGGTCTCCTCCAGGTAGTTCTCGGGCTGGTGGCGACTGTCACGCCGCACCTGTTCCAACGCCTCTTCCCTCGGCAGTACCTGCGGTGTGCCGGGTTGAGAAACCGTCTGCTGCTGGTTGCATACGCTGTAATCGGCCATGCGTCACACTCCTGGTCTGAAACCTGAATCGCCCAACGAACACCAACCCCCCCCACCGTGTCCCGCTGGGAGTCGCCGATGACGGGAGGGGAGGCAGGTTGCCGCATGTGAACTATACACGTTATCCTAACGCGGGAAAATCCGGCGACAACCGCCCCTAACCAAACTTCCGGCTCGCGATCGGAACCGTACAGAGAACTCGCAACACCTCGAAGACCCCTTGGAGCTACGACATGGCCGCTTACCAGGTTCCCCGCATCGCGCCCCGACCCACCGCCGACCCCCGGGACGTGATCCTGATCGCGAATGGCGACCTCCGCTTGTCCGCGAACCAACAATGTTGGCCGGCCCAGCAGGAGATGGAACGACAATTGGGACAAGCCGTGCGGGACTGTGGTTATCGCGTGGTGCGAGCGCATGCCGTGAAAAAGAACCAGGGACACGGTTTCATTGGCTCCCAAAAAGAAGGGATGCAGGTCTTCGCGGGAATTGATCCGCGGTGCCGATTGATGGTGGCCGAAGCCGTCTGGCAGTACAGCCACCACGTGCTGCATGGACTGATTACCCACGAAGGTCCGATCGTGACCGTCGCCAACTGGTCGGGAACCTGGCCGGGGCTGGTCGGAATGCTGAACCTGAACGGCTCCCTGACCAAAGCCGGCGTCCCCTACTCGACCCTCTGGAGCGAGGACTTTGCTGACCCGTCTTTCCAGAGCCAACTGCGACACTGGTTGGACCAAGGCCAGCTGACGCACCCCACCGATCACGTGACGCCCTTGACCGGCATCCGCGTGCCAGCGGCCGAGCGTCGGCTGGGCCAGACACTGGCCGAACAACTGCAACGCGAGAAGGCGATCCTGGGCGTCTTCGACGAAGGCTGCATGGGCATGTTCAATGCCATCCTCCCCGACCACCTGCTCCACCCCACCGGCGTGTACAAAGAACGGCTCAGCCAATCGGCCTTGTACTACGAAACCACCCAAGTCCATGACCAGGAAGCCCAACAGGTTCGCCAGTGGCTGGAGAATAAGGGCCTGACCTTCCACACCGGACCCGACCCGGACCAGCACCTAACCGACGCCCAGATCCGGGATCAGTGCAAAATGTACATCGCGGCGGTACGGATCGCCGACGATTTCGGCTGCGATGCGATCGGCATCCAGTACCAGCAGGGCCTGAAAGACTTGCTCCCGGCCAGCGATCTGGTCGAAGGCATGTTAAACAACTCCCACCGCCCCCCGGTACGTAGCCGGGACGGACGGCGGATTCTTTTCCGGGGACGCCCCGTCACCCATTTTAACGAAGTGGACGAGTGCGCGGGGCTGGACGGATTGATGACCGACCGCATCCACCGGGCAATGGGCCAGCCGGTGGAAAACACGCTGCACGACCTGCGCTGGGGCGATTGGGACGCCTCCGGCACCGTCCGAGACTACGTCTGGGTGCTGCTGATCAGCGGCTCGGCGCCGCCCGCCCACTTCGTCCGGGGCTGGAAGGGGGCCTCCAGCGAACGGCAACCCGCGATGTACTTCCCCAAAGGCGGAGGGACACTGAAGGGGGTTTCCAAGCCGGGCGAGATCGTCTGGTCCCGGATCTTTATCGAAGACCATCGCCTGAAAATGGACCTGGGCCGAGCTGCCGTGGTCGACCTGCCCGAAGAAGAAACCCAGCGACGATGGCAAGCCACCACCCCGCAGTGGCCGATCATGCACGCCGTCACCTACGGCGTCTCCCGCGACCAAATGATGGCACGCCACAAGGCGAACCATATCCAAGTCGCCTATGCCCATTCCGCAGCAGAAGCCGACAAGGCCATGCTGGCCAAAGCCAGCATGGCCGAAGCCCTGGGCATGGAAGTCTTCCTCTGCGGTACCCGGAAAACCGGACGGCCATGGCGGCCGGCTTGAACGATACCCCCCCCGAAGTGACCTGCTGCACCCCGCACCCGATGACAATCCCCGTTTCCGCCCCTTGACCTGCGCCGTCCCAGCGAGATACTGGATGCCATGACCCCTATCGATGCCAAAACTCAAGTTTGTGCGGTGATCGGCCACCCGATCGGCCACTCGCTGTCACCCGCTTTGCACAACGCCGCCTTCGCCGCGCTGGAGCTTCCCTTGGTCTATGTGGCTCACGATGTGCTGCCCGGCTGTGTCGGCCGGGCCATGGAAGGCATCCGCGCCCTGGGCTACCGCGGCTTGTCTGTCACCATACCCCACAAAGTTAAGGCAATGGAGGTGGTTGATCAGGTGGATCCGACGGCCCGAGCGATCGGATGCATCAATACGGTGGTCCACGAGGGGGGCTGTCTGCTGGGCAGTAACTCGGACGGGCGCGGGGCTTTGAACGCGCTGCGCCAGGCGGGCTGTGATCCGACCGGAAAGAACGTGCTGGTGTTGGGTTCGGGCGGCGCGGCGCGGGCGATCGCCATGACGCTGGCTTGTGAAGCCCCACCGGCCCGGCTCGAAATCCTGGGAGTCGAACCGGACGAACTCGAGCGGTTGGT
Organism: Planctomycetaceae bacterium; assembly: GCA_007124535.1. Taxonomy (GTDB): domain Bacteria; phylum Planctomycetota; class Planctomycetia; order Pirellulales; family Pirellulaceae; genus SLMF01. Next base: position 6,111 of record SLEY01000514.1, on the reverse strand, counting down.
GCGGGATGTCCAGCAGCGGGGGCAGGTTCCGGCCGGCGGCGCCCGCTTGACACGGGCCACTTTGTGCGAGCACCTGGGCACGGCGGATGTGCTGATGCATTGTTCACCGATCGGAATGCACCCGAACGAGGACGCAAGCTTGGTGCCGGCGGAGTACCTGCGACCGGAATTGCTGGTCTTCGATGCGGTTTACAATCCGCGGCAAACGCGATTACTGCGAGACGCGTCCGCCGCCGGCTGTGCCACCGTCGAAGGCTTGGAGATGTTCTTGGGTCAAGCTGCCGTGCAGTTCGAGTTGTGGACCGGCGTTCCCGCGCCCCACGAGGTGATGCGCCGGGTGGTGGAGGCGCACTTATGAACGTGGTTCTGGTCGGTTATCGGGGAACGGGCAAGAGTGTGGTCGCGCAACGATTGGGCCGGCATTTGGGGTTGTTGGTGGTCAGTCTGGACGCGGCGATTGTCCAAGCCGCAGGGCAGCCGATTCCCGAGATTGTCCAGCAACGCGGCTGGCCCGGCTTCCGGGATCTGGAGGAGCAGGTTGTGCGGGAGGCGGCGGCAGCCGACGGGCAGGTGATCGACTGCGGCGGCGGGGTGGTCGAACGCCCGGCCAACTTGGAAGTGTTGCGCGCGGCCGGGCCCGTCTTCTGGTTAAAGGCCTCGCCGCCGATGATCGTGCAACGGATCCAAGGGGATGATCAACGGCCTTCGTTAACCGGCCGGGCCAGTTTTACGGAGGAGGTGGTCGAGGTGCTGGAGCGGCGCATGCCACGCTACGCCCGGATCGCCCATTACCAGGTCGATACGGACCATCGCACCGAAGACCAGGTGGCCGCCGAAATCTGCCGGTTGCTGCCCGACGCGCCGCCTTACCCCGAGCAACCTCCGAAACCGCCGACCGAAGGTCTCCCGCGATAGGGGGGACCTTTGATCGGCCGAGTGGCTCGGTCAGAGACCGGCCACATCGTTGCGGGTAGATCGTTTCCTGCGGGTTGCCCGGGTCCTGCTTTTGTCCAGGCCGCTCGGGCAAGCAGCAACGAACCGTGCCGGTTACTGGCGCCAAGCAGTCGGGCGGTGCGGCGAGCGCCGGGGCTGGAAGAAATCCCAGATCAACTGGGTCGCATTCAGACGCGACGTGTTCTTGCCCGCGAAACGCTCCGATAGAACCGTACCGCCACCGGGCCAATGATGGCCGTGCCCGTCCAGCGTATAGACCATCAAGACGTCCGGCATTCCGGGGTGACCGTAGAGTACGCCTCGAATTCCGTCCTGTTCGCACACCACACGGGGCGGTCCGGCGTCGGCATGCCGCTGGATCCAGGGGCCCAGCATCTCCTGCAAAGGCGGCTTCTGACCGAAGAACTTGTGCCCCAGATGAATCGGGCCGCCCTGAATCGGGTTCACCGGGTCGGCCGTCCCTGTGAGATACAGGACGGAAACCGCCGGGTCCGGCGGGGGGGCTTTCAACCAATCCGTGCCAGCCACCGGAGCGATGGCGGCGATTCGAGCCCCCAGTTGCCGAGCGAGACGAAAGGTCAGTGAGGCGCCGTTGGAAAAGCCGGTCAGGTAGATCCGGGAGGCATCGAGTGGGAAATGGGCCTGCAGATCGGCCATCAGTTCTTGGAAGAAGGCCACGTCATCCGCCTGGCGCCGCACCCCAGCGGCCCCTTGGCGAGGGGACCCGTCGTTCCAGGTCTGAGGATTGCGCATGAACCGCGGAGGGCGGCCGGGGTCCGGGCGACTCCCCTCCGGGAAAACCGCCAGAAAGCCCTGGCGATCGGCCAGCGCGGGCCAGCCGGTGTCGTTCATGGCCAGCGGGGCCGTCCCGCCTCCCCCGTGAAACATGACCACCACGGGCCAACCGCCCCGCGGCGGCGCGGTCGGCGGAACGTGGAGTTGATAAGGGCGTTCTCGAGAGGAAGAAATAACCACCCGCGTGCGGGTTCCAGCTTCCCACGGGACTCCAGAACGATCCGCGTGGGGCCCGGGACGCGAGTAGGGACTCGAAGGGTCAGACATAGGAGGTTCCGTTGGTACCGTTTGGTTTTCCTACGATCGCTGGTGGAGGAGCGCAAAAGAAAGGCACAGCCAAAGCGGCGTCGAGCCACCGCACTCCAAAACGCTCCGACCCGCGGAACGAAGTCCTTGTCAATGCAGGACAATTTTGCGATCAAACCCTTTGGTCTTGACAGGCACAAATTGATTTTCCCGCTCCCGGATGCTTTGGGGCCCATCAGTTTTCGTAGGTCTCCGGTTGGATAACCAATTCGACCCGGCGATTGCGGGCCTGACCGGCTTGGGTCGCGTTCGATTCGCGGGGGTGGTTGGGGCCCAGGGCGGTTACGGAAAACTGGCGAGCGGGCAAGCGATTCCGCCGCGTCAACTGGTCAAAAACCGCGATGGCTTGGGCGGCGGCCAACTGATGCGGGCTGACCCCGCTGGGCAAGGGCGTGCTGTCGGTATGGCCTTCGATGACAATCCGTTGCCGCGGGTAGTTGCGGGCGATTTCCGCCGCCGCCTGGTCCAGCACCGGAAAGGCACTGCCCACGATCTGGGCGCTACCGGGTGGGAACAATTGGTCCGCCGGCAGGTGGACGCGGAGCACGTCGCCGTCCTGGCGCACTTCCAGTCCCTGGATTTCGATTTTCCGCAACGCCTGCTGAAAGCTGCTGTTGGCCGTGATGATCGCCCCGCCGCGGCGGGCGGTCGATGCCCGCAGACTCTCCAACTGCTGCTGCGCCTCCTGCCGGGCGACCTGCATTTCCTGGAGGCGCTCCGAGGAATCGGCCAACTGCTTTTGCAACAATCCGATCTGTTCGCGCAACAGATCGACCTGCTGCCGCGTCTGAGCCAGTTGGGAATGCAGATCGCGGTTGTTGGCGTCCAGGTCGCGAATCCGCCGTTCCCAATCCGAAGCCGGCGTTTCGGCCGTCTCGACCGGTTGCGTCAACGCGGCCGCCGAGGAGGGGGGCATGAACGGGTTCTGGCTGCAGCCAGCCAGCAACGGGCACATCATCAGCCACAGCGCCGGTCGCCGAAGTCGGCGCGGGACCCAGCCAGATTCGAACGGGATGGTAAACCTTGGGCACATCATCGCAAGTCGCCCCGGAGTGAGGGATTTCCAGGCGGAGGGATCCTAGCAAGCTATGGCAAGAGGGGCAAGATCAGAATGCCCCAGCGCGTCCGGCAAGGAACCACTTCCCCGTCTTCGACTCGGCAAGACCCGCAATTCCCTCCAACCTTTCTGCCCGCGAGCCGATCAGCACAATCGGGCGGCGCGTGGCGATTTCAGCGGAAAAACGGTTCACATCAAGCCAGCAACGGGAAGCCAGCAACTCGGCCCAACTCCGTTTCACCGGTCACGACCGGCTACACAACCACCCCATTCGAGACGGGGCTCAAGGAAGCGGTCTTCTGCGGTGGCTTGGAGTGCGGTGGCTCGACACCGCTTTCTTTGTCCGGTTTGTATTTCGTACGATCCCGTCTACCTGGACGCGATCCAGTTTGCCTGCGGCGACCTCGAGGCGCGGATCGAGCCGCGCCCGGCTGCCGCGGCGTCGGGCAATGCGCCCGGGGCGGATGCCGGCGCCGGGCAACAGCCCCAGGGCTTCGTCTCGCTGTTCGACGGCAAGACGCTCGACGACTGGCGCGGCGACCCCGATCTCTGGCCGGTGCGCGACGGTGCCATCACCGGTCAGACAACCCATACAACGAATCTCACCGAGAACAAGTTCCTCGTCTGGAAGGACGAAGTCGAGGAATTCGAGCTGCGGTTGAAGTTTCGCTTGGTGGGCGGCAACTCGGGTATCTACATCCGCGCCAAAAAGCGAGCCGAAGGCGAAGACCTGCGCGATCCGGTGGTGGGCATGCAAGCCGACTTCGACCACTCAGGCCGCTGGGCCGGCGTCTCGATTGGGGCGACGCCGGCGAGAAGAAGTGGCGAGACCACGGCGGCGCACTGATCGTCGGCAGCGAAGGAATGATCCATGCCACCGAGCACAACTCGAGCTTCGAGCTGCTGCCGGCGGAGAAGTTTGCCGATTTCGAAGGGCCGGCGCCCAGCCTGCCGCGCTCGGGCAGCCACGAACGGGAATGGGTCAGCGTCTGAAAGGGCGGACCGGCGCCCATGTCGAACTTCGACTACGCCGGACCGCTCAACGAGATGCTTATGGCCGGCAACGTGGCCACGCGGCTGGGCAGAGCCATCGAGTTCGAACCGCTGGCGACGCCCCGAGCGTTTACGGTCACCTCGGCTTTTCGCCTGATTCCTATCCGGACCGGCGGGGAGATTGTCGCGAGCGTGCCGGGAAGGAGAAGCGGCGGGTACTTGACGGGAAGACGGGGTAAGGTGGCCGCCGCAGGCCAAAGAAAACCCGATCCGCACGGAATACCCTGAAAACACGGATTCGAATTTCTCCACCGAATCGCTGTTGACTCATGTCACGGGCTTACGTTAGGGTCCGAGGCCCTAGGGGGCCCAAGTTGAATTTCCCCGTTCTGCGGCGGGCCTGGATTCCAGGCCGAAAATTCGCTCCGGCACGGAACCGCACGAAACCAACGTACCTCTCTTCAAGACGACTTGGACGCGTCACCGGAGCGATCCGGCCCGACACGCGTCCGCCCGGAGATCGCTCCGTTCCACAGGAAGGATTTCGCCATGAAGAACGTATTCCTGCTCCTCGCATCCCTGCTCCTGGGCTCCGCCATCGCCGGTGGCTGCCGCCAATCGCCGCCGCCGCACACCCAGGCGCAACCGTTCGAAGGCTTCAACCGGCCCTCGGTCCAACAACACCCCCAACCGCCCGCTGCAGGCTCGACGCAACCGGGCACATCCGGAACGGCGCCTCAACAAGCTCCCGTGCTCCCCCAGCAGGCCCCTCCCACACAACTGCACTCCCCTTCCACGCAAGAGCGGACCCCGCTGCCCCAACAACCGCAAACTGACGACAGCTTCCAGTCGCCAGAAACGCCGCTGGTCGACTGACCGATCCCGGAGCTCGCTCTGTCGCGCCATTCGATGAAAAGCTCGGCTTCCGCTCCGCGGCGAAGATCAAAGCGAGAGACGTCCTCGCCCCGACGTAGATCGAGCGAGTAGAAAAGGTGCGGCTGCCAGCGCTGGGGCAGGTCGGGCGCATCGAGGAAGCGCAGGCTCTGCGTGCCGGTGGCGGCGGCAGCGTCCGCGACGGCGATCTCGGCGCCCCCGGTGACGCCGGTTGCTCGCGCCGGCGGGGAGGTCGCCGACGGCATAGCCCTCGAAATCGTCGATGTGCTCACGCATGCGCGCCGTGGTTTCGAACGTCATCCGAGGCCGGTCGTCTGGTCAAGGCGGTACATGCCGTCCTGCAACACGACAGTGAAGGGACCGGGCGCGTCGTCGGCCCGCAGCGCGCGCAGCCGCTGCTGGGCAGCCGCCGGCGTGCGCAAGGCCGCGCCGGTGGCCGTGCCGGCGTTGGCGTCGTCGCCCTGGGGTGACACGTGCAGCGTCGTCCGCGCCTGCGCCGTGACGGCGGCCGTGGCCGTCGCGATCAGCAGCGCGCAACAGGCTGTCCTCATCTGCCTCATCATCGCTTGCTCCCTTGCCCGTGCTCGAAACCGGTGGGAAAACGGATTCGTGCTGCCAGCCGCTTTTCTGACAGATGCTTCATGTCCTGCCCAATTCGTGATAGAGATGGTGGACGAATACCAGGTTGTCGCATTGCAGGTACTGCATCGCACCGCCCATGCGTGAGAAGCTCTTGCAGAAGCGGAGGTAATAGGCCGGGTTCGTCTTCGGCGGTTCGCCCTGGCTCCAGTCCCAACCGCCGCCGTCTTGGAGATCGACGACCCAGATGCTGTGGCCCCGGACCACGGACCGGCCCCCTTGCCGCCGCAGGTTGTTGACACAGCTCAGGCTCTTCTCGAACACCTGGGGTCCCATGATGGCCGAGCCGACCGAAAGGACGACTCCGCCGTCCAAACCCTCGACCGAGCCGCCGAACAGCTTGAAGTCCCACTCGGCCGCGCGGCCCAGGACCGCGCCGTTGAAGATGGGGTGATTGGCGATGATGTCGTAGCCGATGCCGGGATGCACCGTCACCGGCACGTCGCAACGGTAGGCCCGGGCCAGAACGGAGG
>SLEY01000039.1 GCA_007124535.1 Planctomycetaceae bacterium | reverse complement strand
TTCGACATGGAGACCATTGAGAAGCTCCGGTTTATTCTGAACCGCCGGATTGAAACGGCGTTGGCTCCGCAGGAGGCCATTCAGGGGGCGATCAACCGGCACTACGGACAAATGGAGGGGGAAAGTGCCGACTCGATGCTTCAGGAATTCACGGACACCGCGATCGATTTCACCGAGACCACCGAGGACATGGCGGGGGGGGAGACGGTCGACGAGAGCAGTGCTCCGGTCGTGCGATTGGTGTACCTGATCATTCAGGAGGCGGTGCAATTACGGGCTTCGGACATTCACATCGAGCCTTTCGAGAACCGGGTACGGATACGTTACCGGATTGACGGGGTATTGATCGAGCGGGACAGTCCTCCGCGGCGGCTGTTGGGCGCCATCACTTCGCGAATTAAGATTTTGGCCAAGATGGACATTGCGGAGCGGCGTCGCCCCCAGGATGGGCGGATCAAGATCACCGTGGGCGAGAAGGAGTTGGATTTGCGGATCAGCATCTTGCCCACCAGCCATGGGCAGGCGACGGTGATGCGGCTCTTGGACAAGGAGAACATCAAAGTGGGGGTGCGGCAACTGGGGTTGTCGCAGGAGAATTATCGGAAGTTCCAGCAACTGATTCGCCGCCCCAACGGGATCATTCTGGTGACCGGTCCCACCGGATCGGGCAAGACGACCACCCTGTATGCGGCATTGAACCATTTGAACCGTCCGGATCAGAAGATCATCACGGCCGAGGATCCGGTGGAATACTACTTGGCGGGCATCAATCAGTGCGAGGTCAAGCACAGCATCGGTTTGGATTTCGCCCGCATCGTCCGTGCCATGTTGCGGCAGGCGCCCAACATCATTTTGGTGGGCGAGATGCGAGATCAAGAGACGGCCTCGATGGGAATTCAGGCTTCTTTAACCGGACACTTGGTTTTTAGTACATTGCACACGAACGATGCGCCCAGTTCGATCACGCGGATGGTCGATATGGGGGTCCCCGGCTATTTGGTGGCTAGCAGTGTCATTGCGGTGTTGGCTCAGCGTCTGGTGCGAACGGTTTGTACGCGTTGCAAGCAGGAGTATGAGCCTCGGGAGGCGGAGTTGGAGGCGGCCGGGATCTCGCCCGAAATCGCGGCTCGCGGCGGCTTGGTACGCGGCAAGGGATGTGGGCACTGCCAGCGCAAGGGTTATCGGGGCCGCACGGGGATTCACGAGCTGATGATGGTCACGCCGAAGATTCGGGAGTTGGTGTTTCAGGCCAAGTCGGCGGTGGAACTCCGCCGGATCGCGATCGACCAGGGCATGAAGACCCTGTACATCGACGGCATTGAAAAGGCATTGAAGGGGGTCACGACGTTGGACGAGGTGTTCCGTGTCTGCAAGCGGACGGAGCAGGACGCGGAGATCGAAATTTTGACCTGATCGTCATTCGGGTGGGGGTATGGGTTTGGGGGCATGGTTGTGAAAAACCTGCCGGGACGCGACGTTTTTCGACAGCGATTGGATGGGAAGGGGCAATTCGGGAAGAATGTTCCCACTGCCGACCCCCGCGGGGCGTGTCGGCGAAGGAGCTTATTCTGGAGATTCTCCGCATGTCGCAAGCACGAAAAGGCCACGGCCCGCCTGCACCTCCTTTTACAGCATGGTGTTCCTAACCGGAGGCAGTACCGCCCATGGCAACAATTCTGATCGACAAACTATTGCAGGCGTGCGTCAAGCAGGGGGCGAGCGATATCCACATTGTGGTTGGCCAACCGCCCGTATTTCGTTTGCATGGCCGCATGCGGAAATTGGAAACCAAGACGCTGGAGCAGGAGGACACGGTGGCGCTGATGAAGAGCATCACGCCCGAGCGTTGCCAGCGCGAATTGCAGGAGGCCGGCGGCACCGACTTTGGATTCGCCTTCGGGGAAATGGCTCGTTTCCGCGTCTCGGTGTTCAAGCAACGCGGTCAGATCTCGATGGTTTTGCGGCAGATCCCCAACGACTACCTGCCTCCGGAAAAACTGGGCTTGCCGGACGTGGTCACCAAGATGATTCTGCGACCTCGCGGTCTGTTCCTGGTGACCGGGCCGACCGGGTCGGGAAAAAGCACCACGCTGGCCAGCTTGGTGAACTACATCAACGAATCGGTGGACCATCATATCATCACGATCGAAGACCCGATCGAGTTTTACCATTATCACAAGAAATCGACGGTCAATCAGCGCGAGGTCCATGTGGACGTGCCCAGTTTTGCCGAAGCGATTCGGCGGGCCTTGCGGCAGGATCCGGACGTCATCCTGGTGGGGGAAATGCGGGACCTGGAGACGATCGAAGCGGCGATCACCGCGGCGGAAACGGGTCACGTCGTGTTCGGCACATTGCACACCAACAGTGCTCAGGGCACGATCAACCGGATTATCGACGCTTTTCCGGGGAACCTGCAGGACCAGATCCGGACCCAGTTGGCCTCGTCCATTATCGGGGTCCTCGCCCAAACGCTTCTCCCCCGAATCGGCGGGGGGCGATGTGCGGCTTACGAACTGCTGGTGGTCACCCCTGGCATTTCGAACTTGATTCGCGAGAACAAGATCTTCCGCATTTCGTCGGCCATCCAGACGGGGGCCAAGCACGGGATGCAGTTGATGGACGATGCCCTGTTCCGGTTGTGGAAGGACGAGAAGTGCTCGCTGGAAGATGTGTTGTCCAAGGCCCACAGTCCGGACGACTTGGCCAAACGGATTGTCAACGCCAAGCGCGGCATGGAAGAGGATCAAGAGGAGGCGGTGGTTCCCGAAGCGTTTCGAGCTTGAGATGGACGCCGTGCGGCGCCTTCCGATCAACCTTTTTACATTAGAAAGAATCATCGATGGCCATTCGACGCCTGGGCCAAATCCTGGTCGATCTCGGCTTCATCACGGATGAACAGCTGGAGATGTTGCTGGAAGAACAGTATCAGCGGCCCGGGGAATTGCTGGGCCATGTGGCCGAGGACATGGGGTTGCTCACCGACGATCAGCTGGTCCAGGCCCTGGCCGAACAGATGAACATGCAGGTGATCAGCCTGTCCGAAGCCCAATTGGGGCAGGAGTTGTTGGGCACCATTTCGGACACCATGGCCCAGATGTACCGTGTGGTGCCGGTGAAGAAGGACGGCAACACGCTGACCCTGGCAACCTGCGATCCCCAGAATTTGGCGATCGAGGACGAGTTGCGGAACTTTCTGGGGTATGACGTTCGGCTGGTGATCGCCACGGAGCGGGAGTTGCGGCGGTCGCTGGAACGCTACTACGCGATGGAAGGCGAGAGCATCGAGAGCGTCCTGACCGAATTGGAGGATGACGCCGACTACAAACAGGCGGTGGCGGCGTCCGCCGGAACCAGCGGGCCGGTGGACCTGACCAGTGTCGAGGCCTTGGCGGACAGTGCCCCGGTTCGCAAGTTATTGAATATGGTGCTGTTGATGGCGATCAAGGATCATGCCAGCGACGTGCACTTCGAGCCGTTCGAGGACGAGTTCCGGATCCGGATCAAGGCGGACGGGGTGTTGTACGAGATGGTGCCGCCGCCTCGCCATCTGGCGTTTGCCATTACCACGCGGATCAAGGTGATGGCGAATCTGGACATTGCCGAGCGGCGGTTGCCCCAGGACGGGCGGATCGAATTGAGTGTGGGTGGCCACCCCGTCGATCTGCGGGTGAGCGTGTTGCCGACGATGTTTGGCGAGAGCGTGGTGATGCGGGTGTTGGACCGTTCGGTGGTCGCGCTCGATTTGACCAAAGTCGGCATGGACGATGCCACCCTGGCCGATTTCCGCAAGGTGATCGGCATCCCCAACGGGATCATTCTGGTGACGGGTCCGACCGGTTCGGGCAAGACGACGACCTTGTATTCGGCCCTGGCCGAATTGAATCGGATCGAGGACAAACTGATCACCACGGAGGATCCGGTCGAGTACGATTTGGAGGGGATCATCCAGATCCCGATCGATCCGGACATCGGGGTTTCGTTTGCGGCTTGCTTGCGGGCCATTTTGCGGCACGACCCCGATCGGATCCTGGTGGGCGAGATCCGGGACTTGGAAACGGCCGAAATTGCGGTCCAGGCTTCGCTGACCGGACACACCGTATTCAGCACGCTGCACACGAACGACGCCCCGACGACGGTGACGCGTTTGAAGGACATGGGGGTGCCCACGTTCCTGATCACCGCCACGGTGGAAGCGATTCTGGCCCAGCGCTTGGTGCGCCGCATCTGTACGCAGTGCCGCGAGGAGATCGAACCGACTCGGGATATGCTGCTGGAATTGCATTTGGACGCGGCCAAGTTGAATGGCAACAAGTTCTACCGGGGCAAGGGGTGCGAGGCGTGCAACAACACGGGCTACAAGGGGCGTCAGGGACTGTTCGAGCTGATGTCGATCACCGACGAGATCCGCGACCTGATCATGGCCAACGCCTCGTCGGACGAGCTGCGCGAATCGGCCCGGCGCAGCGGCATGACCGCGCTGCGAGAAGTGGGGGTCCGAAACATTTTCGACGGAACGACGACTGCCGAGGAAGTGATCCGAGAAACGGTCATTGAAGGATAACCGACATGCCAACTTATGAATTCGAAGCGATGGACGCGACGGGTCAGGAGATCCGGGACGTCATCGACGCCACGTCGGAGGACGATGCGCAGACGACGATTCGCCAGATGGGCTATTTCGTCACCCGAATCACGGTCAAGAAGACCAAAGAAGCCGCGGGGGAGCGCAAGGCGGGCAAGAAACGCGGCTTGAGTCTGGGGGGCGGCGGCAGCAAGGTGCTCTGCTCCTTTACCCGCCAGCTGTCCATCCTGCAGGACGCCGGTCTGCCCATCGTCCGCAGTTTGAAGATCCTGGAAGGCAACTCGAAGCCGGGGAAGCTGAAATTCGCCTTGCAGGATGTGGTCGAGGATATCGAAGCGGGGGCGACGCTCTCGGAAGGCATGTCCAAATCCCCCAAAATGTTCAACCGCTTGTACGTGAACATGATCAAGGCCGGCGAGGCCGGGGGCGCCTTGGAGGTCATCCTGCAACGTCTGGCCGACTTCATGGAACGGGCCGAGGCGCTCAAGCGCAAGGTCAAAGGGGCCATGATCTACCCGTTGGTCGTGATCACCGTGGCCGTCGGGATCCTGACGTTCATCTTGATGAACATCGTGCCCGTGTTCACCAAGATGTTCGAGGAGTTCGGGCTGGAGTTGCCGGCGCCGACGGAATTGCTGGTCGCCATGTCCGAATACGTGGTGCGGTTCTGGTTCATGATCCCCTTGTTGCCGGTGGCCGCCTTCCTGTTCATCAAACTGGCGCGGAAGTTCAAGGCGGGGCGGATGGGCTGGGACATGTTCATTTTGAAAATGCCCGTCATGGGGATGCTGATCGAGAAGAACATCATGGCTCGGACCACACGGACGCTGGGGACGTTGGTGGCCAGTGGTGTCCCGATTCTGGAAGGCCTGCAGATCACGCGAGACACCTCGGGCAACGCGGTCTTCGAGCGGCTGTACGGCCGGGTGGGCGACGCGATTCGCGAGGGGGAACCGATCGCCCGCCCGCTGCAGAAGTATTCGGTATTGGGGTTCCATCCGGCGGCCTTGTTCTTCTGGTGCCTGGCCGGGGCGTTGCCGGGCATTTTCATCATGGGCTTGACGCCGATGATGCCGGCCATGTTGCTTGTCGGCGCCTACGCGGCCGGCGGGGGCGCCGCCCTCTGCGGGTTGCTGTACGCGGCTCGCATCAAGGCCCGGGTCGTCGACGATCTGGTGATCAACATGGTGGATGTGGGCGAGGAAACGGGTGAACTGGACACGATGTTGTACAAGGTGGCGGACACCTATGACGACGAGGTCAAGACGCTGACGGACAGCCTGACCCAGTTGATGGAACCGATCATCATCGTGTTCCTGGGCGGGGCGGTCGGTTTTATCGTGATCAGTCTGTTTTTGCCGCTGGTCGCCATGATTGAAGGTCTGTCATAACAAGCGAGGATGGGGAGCGGATTGATGAGTGGAAGAACCCGGTCGTCCCGAGGCGGCTTTTCTCTGGTCGAGATGCTGGTGGTGATCGCCATCCTGGGAATCCTGGCCTCCTTGATCCTGCCCGCCGTCTGGCGCGCCGTGGTGCGGGCGAGGGAGGCAAGGATCATCCTGGAAGTCAGCCAGTTGGACATGGCGTTGGAGAGTTACCGCCAGAACCGGGGCGCTTACCCGCCGAGCGGTTTTCAAGCTGAGAATGCGGCGGCGGATGAGGTTCGGATCGAACAATATCGGCGTCACTTGCGACGCGCCTTTCCCCGCCATCAGCACGACGACAGCGGGGACGGAGCTTTGGCGCAGTTGATTGCGGCTCGCTTGACGCCCGCCGAATCATTGGTGTTTTGGCTGGCCCAAGTGGTCAACGATCCGCGGCGGCCGCTGACCAGCGACGGGGATCGGCAAGCTCTGTTCGACTTCGACGAATCGCGTTTGCGGCGGACCCGGGAAATCCCCTTGGGCGACCGTGACGATTTCCCTTTGTTCGAGTACCTCCCGCCGGGGAGTGACGCGGCGGCCTATGTCTACTTTCCCGCTCCTTACGCCGTCGCGGTGAATGGCGATCCGGTGGTGAATTTCCACGCGGACGAACTCACGGGATTCGACGTATATCCGTACCGTTCGAACCGGGGCGACCTGTCCGATCTGACGGCGATTCCTCTGGATGACGAGTGGCTGAATCCGACCACGTTCCAGTTGATCGCCCCCGGTCTGGACGGGGAATTCGGGGAAGACACGGTCGGCGAAGGCCTGGGATTCAAGGTGTACCCGAACGCATTGAACTACACTGAGGGCGACTGGGACAACATTGCCAATTTCACGGACGGCCGCACGTTTGTGGATAGCATGGAATGACGATCCGGGGTGGGTTGTCCGGCTTGAGTCCAAGGCAGGATGCTTGACATGGAGGCAAGTCATGGAAACGCAAAAAGGCAGAAGGCGGGGGGGCGATTTGCGAGTCGTTTTTGCGGCGCGCGGATTTCGGCCGAGACCGAGCGCATTCAGTTTGGTGGAGATGCTGGTGGTGGTGGCCATCCTGGGCATCTTGGCTTCGCTGATCCTGCCCGCCGTATGGCGCGCCGTGGTGCGGGCGAGGGAGGCGCGGATCATTTTGGAAGTGAGCCAATTGGACATGGCGATGGAGAGTTACCGACAACGGTTGGGCGCGTATCCGCCCAGCGGGTTCCAAGCCGTTACGGCGGATACGGCCCGCGACACGCTTTATCGCAGGCATCTCCGCACCGCCTTCCCCCGACACAGCGAGGACACCGCGCTGAGCAATCTGATCCAACTCCGTCCTTCGCCCGCCGAAGCTCTGGTGTTCTGGTTGTCCCAAGTAATGAACGATCCGCGCCGGCCGCTCAGCAGTGGCGGGGACCCCAACGTGTTCTTTCCGTTCGACGAATCGCGCTTGGTTCCCAGCCGTTGGGAGGAAGGGGGGCAGGACGGGGAGCGTCGTCCGATCGTACATCGCTGGGGTGACCGGGAGATCATCTTCTACGAGTACTTTCCCCCAGGGGTGACCGAGATGCCCTACGCGTACTTCGCGCACCCCTATACGGTCGGGGAGGAGATCAACACGTTCCGCCGCCGCCCGAACGTAAACGCGCCGGTATTGTATCCCTATCAATCGAGGAACCCGATGCCGGACGGTCAGGTAAATCCGGCCAGTCCGCCGGGCAACCAATGGATGAATCCGACCACTTTTCAAATCATCGCTCCCGGACTGAGCGGCGAGTACGGCGAGGTGAATTCGGCGGGATTCAAAGTGTACCTGGATCCGGATACGTACGCCGAGGGGGACTGGGACAACATCGCCAATTTCACCGACGGCCGCACATTCGTGGACAGTTTGGAATGAAGGTGCACCGAGACCTGCATGTTCTGCGCGAACCCAGGTCCATCAGCGTATGAGGATGGCCAGCATGCCCAAGCGATATTCGAAAAACTCCCGAGACCACTTCCGCCGCTCGTTCACCCTGACCGAGTTGCTGGTGGTGGTGATGGTGATCAGCCTGTTGGCCAGCACGGTGATGTTTGCCATGTACGGAGCGATCGAGCAGGCCAGAGAATCCCGAACGCGGAGCCAGATCGCCCGACTGAACGATCTGCTGATGACGCGTTGGGAGAGTTACCGTACCCGGGTGCTTCGCTTGAATCTGCCGGCGGATGTTCGGCGAAGTCCCCGCGCGGTGGCGATCGCCCGTCTGAATGCCCTGCGCGATCTGATGCGGTTGGAGCTGCCCGACCGGATGGAGGATGTGCGGGACGATCCGATCGATATTCCCGTGGGGGGTGGGCAAACGGTTCGCTTGGCGAGGCCTTCGGTGTCTCACGAGTATTCGCGTCGTGCCACGGCGGAATGGTTGAGCCCAGATGCCGAACGCCCCTATGAAGACGCCGAGTGCTTGTACATGATCATCGCCTCGATCCGCGACTTGGATGGAAACGGCCTGGACTTCCTGAAGGAGAGCGAAATCGGGGATGTGGACGGCAACGGGATGCCCGAAATCCTGGACGCTTGGGGGAATCCCATCCGCTTCATTCGCTGGCCGGCCGGGTTCGTGGCGCATCCGGGGCCGGATCACCAGTGGAACACGCCCCAAGACATTCCCAATTATTCGGATGTGCATCAAATCATCGCGGACGAAGCGCGGGGGGAACCGCCGAACGGTGAGTCGCACGCGGATGGGACGGCAAATGAGGACTCTCGGTATATCGCACCGGAAGTGCGGGATCCGTTTGATCCTTTGCGAGTGGACGATCGTTTCAGTGTTCCGATGGGTGACGGCGATGCGCACTACTTCTTCAATTTCGCCCTCCATCCTCTGATTGTTTCCGCCGGACCCGACGGGCAATTCCACTTGGTCCGGTTCGACTACGACGAAGACGACATCCACACGCCGATTTCCTTCGATTACTACCGGAGTGATTCGGGTCGGTTCCAGAACGATCCGTATTCCATCCTGCCGGTGAGCGAGCGGCGGCTGGGCGAGCCGTTTCTGGAGGGTTCGGGCTATGTGGACAACATCCACAATCATGCGATGGGAGATGGATAAGGTGAGTTTTACCGAGCCGCAACACAGGTTTTGCAGACGTCGCGAGCGGCGACTTGAGGCCCCGGAGTCTGCCATGGCGTCCAACCATTTCTCGGCGATGGGGCCAGCCCGACGCCCCGGCACGCGGTGGCGCCACCAAGGTATGACGCTGACCGAATTGCTGGTGGTGATCATGATCCTGGTGATGCTGCTGGGCATTTCCCTGCCGCTGATGCGGACGGGGCTGGAGGGGCGGGCGTTGCGGGAAGCCTCGCGCCAATTGAATACGTACGTCCAGTTGGCCAAATCGCGGGCCGCGGAAACGGGCCGGCCGGTCGGGCTGTGGCTGGATACGGTGTCCCTGCCCGAGGAAGAGCGGTTCGATCCGGAGCTGCCGTTGCGTTACGCGGACCAGCTGTTCCTGGCGGAAACGCCTTTGCCCTATGCGGGCGACCTGTTCGGCGCGCGGGTCAAAGTGTTCGAGAATACGGACCCGGACCCCGAGATCGACGCGGATTACGTAGCGCGGAGCACCGACGACGGTTTCAGTGCCACCTTGCCCGATCTGGTTCAGCCGGGCGATCGGATCAAGTTCGACTTCAAGGGACCGGCTTATCCCATTCGAGCGATCCGGCCGCAAGCGGCGCATGAAAGTGGCGAACGCCGCGTGTTCTTCACTCCCGAGCCGCACCAGCCGGCGCCCCGTGTGTTCGACCCGAGCGACGACGGGGTGCCCTATCAGATTTTCCGGGCCCCGCAGCGATCCAGCAGCACGCCCCTGTCCCTGACCTCGGGCGTCCTGATCGATCTGACCAACTCGGGGTATGGGCTGGACAATCGCGAGTTCGGTCTGTTCGAGACGCCCATGGTGATCTTGTTTAACCCTGGCGGTGGTGTGGATGCGGTCTTGGGGAACGGCGCCTGGTTCATTCCGACGGGGGCGATTCATTTGCAAATCGGCAGCATGGACAACTTGCTGGAACCGGGCGAGTTCAGTTCCGAGGCCTACGGCGGCTTGTACAATCGGAACCTGGAGAACACGTCCAATCTTTGGGTGACGATCGGCCATCGTAGCGGCCGGGTGACCACGGCGGAGAACGCCTGGGAAGATCGGGGCGATCTGCCCAGTTCGCTGACCGCCGCTCGCGAGTTCGCTCAGCTGGGTCAAGCCATGGGAGGACGGTAGGCATGTTGCGTATTGCGGACCGATCATCGTGCGCGCCGCGCGGTTTGAGTATCATCGAGGTCCTGTTTTCGATGGGGATCATCGCCGTCGGCTTGTTGGGCGTGTTGACCATCCTGCCGGTGGCGGGGGTCCGCACCACGCGGGGCTTGATCCGCGACACGGCCGATCGGATGGGACGGAACGCCATCCGCCAATTCGACGTCCGCGGCATGGCTCGCCCCAACACGTGGACACGTTATTCGCCAAGCGAGCAGACGTATCGGGCGATTCCGCCGTGGCCGTCCGGGCATCCCATCCACAGCCGTTCGTTCTGCATCGACCCGTTGTTCGTCGCCACGCATGCGGCCCGCGAAACGGAGTTCGCGGCGATCGAGTATTTTCCTTACTATCCGCCGGATCATCCCGATCGTGACACCCGGATGCAGCGCATCAGTCTGCAAAATTTTCCAGGAGTGGACACGGGCATGTCCCTGGCGGCGGCCATGGAGATCTTTTCCTCGCAGGATGATCTGGTATTCGATCTGCCGGACGATCCCACGTTCCCGCCGCTGCAGAACTTCAGCGACCTCCAGACTCGGCGGCAGGCGATGGGACGTTTCAGTTGGCTGGCCACGTTAACCCCGAAACAACATCTGCAGGCAATTTGGGACGATGGCGCCACCGACTACGGGGACTCTTATATTCTCTCGATCGTCGTGTTTCACGATCGGGACATGTCGATGAACGTGGAGGATCCGGATCCGGAGAATACACTCTGGGAGACCTACGGTCCAGCGAACGAACGGGTTTTGGATGTCTTGATCCCTCACATGGGCTTTGCCGGTGGCGACGTCGTGTTGCGGACCCGGCCCGATCGTCCCCTGCAGGACCTGGACATCCGCCCCGGAAATTGGGTCATGTTGTCGACCCGGATTCCCACGACTCCGGAACACCTGCATTTCTTCCGCTGGTACCACGTGGTAGGGGCGGATGGCGGTGTGGACTTGGCGCCTGGTGGTGAGGAAGGAGAGGGACCCTGGGAACGAAATGTGAGCCTGCACGGGTCCGATTGGGATCTATTCGTCGGCTTGGTGGATGAGTTTCCCGACGCCAATTTACGTACCCAGGCGACCGTGCTGAACAATGTGGTTGCCGTTTATGAGAAGACGGTCCGGCTGGAAACCTCATCGCTCTGGACCGCCCGATAATCAAATCAATTTCGCACGATCCGTTTGGCCGAAGGCCATGAACACCGCTTCGATTTGAGTGGAACCCTTTATCACAGGAACACGCAATGCCACAATCGCTGACAAGGCTCTATGCGCATCTGGTGTTCAGTACAAAGAATCGCTTTCCTTTTTTCCGCGGTAAGTCCGACGCTTATCGAGGAAGCGGAACGATATGTACGCGGGCAGGAGGAGCATCATAGGAGAAGGACGTTTCAGGAAGAATTTCGGGCATTGTTGAAACGATACGGAATTCCCTTTGACGAACGATATGTCTGGGACTGAGCACGGTGTGCATGGCCTTTGGCCAAAGGGAAGTGACGGTTGGCATCGGAACCCGGGGCGGTACCCGGGGGCGACAAAGGGCAGTGGCTTTGGTCACGCGAGAACGAATTGGAGATGCAGTCATGGTTTGCAGAACTCAGCGTCGGCGCGGCGTGGTGATCCTGGTCGTGCTCAGTTTGCTGGTCCTGTTTGTGCTGTTGGCAGTAACTTATGCCATTGTGGCGGGGCAATACGACCGCGCGGCTCGCTCGCACGCTCGCCAGGAGTTGTTTGGCGAGGATCCGGCCCGTTTGGCCGATCGAATGATGTACGATCTGGTCCGGGGCACGAACCGAGTGACCTCGCCGCTCCGCGGGCATGACCTGTTGCAGGACAAATACGGCCAGTCGTTCCGGGCGGAGATTTACAACGAGGCTGGCGATCCGGATGAGCAGCCTGAAGAACTGGCTGAGGGGCAATTCATCGAGTTTGCCGTACTCTTGCCACCGGAGCAGCCCAGTGACATTCCCAGTGGTTATTTCAATGGGCGCGTGCTGACCTTCCTGGACGGGCCCTGTGGCGGACTCAGCACGCGGGTGGTCGCGCACCGGATTGATGAAAGCGACGAGGGCATTCGCGTGGACCGCTTTCGAGTGCTGGCGCTCCAACCGGATCAGAACCAAGTGGTCTTGCCGCAGCGGGGAAATACGATCCTGATGAACGGGGCCCCGTTCGCTGGCACCGGGCCGGGTTTCAATCCGAACTACGACCCGGAGACCGATACGCCCAGCGTTCAGAATGCGACCGGGCTGACCGAACACGCCTTGCTGCCCAATCGCGTGGGCGAGAGTTCGGAGGATGTGTTTGAAAACTATTTGCGGGGGGGGATGAACGAAGGTTATGACGCGGCGGACTATCAGAACATGGCCTTGGCTGCCGTGACCGAACAAGGCGTCATCCCCTCGTTTCACCGCCCTGCCCTGATCCATCACTGGATGCAAGACGACGTCACGGAAAGCAGTAATTTTCCCACGTCGGACGGAACGCGGCAGGCGGCTTGGGGGATTTTGCAGAACCCCGACGAATTGCCTTCGGACTGGACGCCGACCAGCACGGCTCTTTTGCAGATGCGCCGCTTGCGCCGCCGGGTGATTTTTCGTCCGATGCCTTGGGATCATCCGAATTTCACGGGCAGCAATCCGGAATTCGACGGCCAGCTGCGCACGGCGGCGCAGATTGAGCAGGCGTTGTTATCAGGCCCCTGGGATGTGGACAACAACAACGACGGCCGGCCGGACAGCATTTGGATCGATCCGGGTTTTGCCCCTCAAACCGCGCCCGATGGACGGCTCTACAAACCGCTGGTGGCGATTCTTTGCCAGGATCTGGATGGCCGTTTGAACGTCAACGCGCACGGCAACTTGGACCACTTTCCCAGCCCCCTGGTCCAAGACGTTCCGTTGGCCGGTGGTCAGACGACCCAGGATCTGCCCCGCGGACAGGGCTTCGGTCCCGCGGAAATCAACCTCAACTCGTTGATCCAGGACGATGATGAATATGGCGAGTTGCTGCGCAGCCGATACGGGCCGAACCGGGTGCCGGGGCGCACGGGGTTCGATCTGCTGTCTGCCACGCGGTTCTACGAATACCCCGATAACTTTTTTGATGGATCGTTGACCTCGTTTTTCAGCTTCTTCGACCTTCGAGGGGTTCAGTCGTTTGGGGCTGATCACCGAGGCCAGCCGTTGAGCGCGTTTGTCTATGACAGCGGGGAAGACGAGTTTCCGGACCTGCTGGCCGACAATCCTTACGAGTTCCGTCTGGTCCATCCCGGCGGGCATGACCAGCCGTTTACGCTGGGCGAGTTGGAGCGTGTGCTGCGGTTTCACGATATGGATGCGGTCGGACTGCCGTCCCGGTTGACCGATTTGCTGAGCGTCCTGCGAGCGGATCCGTCGGCACGGAACGCGATCACGACGCACAGCTTCGATCCGCCCGTGCCGGGCGTGCTGGCGACCGACGATTTTCACGCGGTCGGGTTGAATCGGCCC
>SLEY01000389.1 GCA_007124535.1 Planctomycetaceae bacterium | reverse complement strand
CCGCGTTGCAAGGCGTCCAACGCGGACTCGTAAGCTTGGATGGCCGGGCCCGTCAGTTGGGGGTATTCGGATTCGGGTGGCAGGAGTTCGCTGACCTCCAGCGGTTTTGCCAAGCCCTCCAGACGAAGCGGCGCCAGACGACGAACTCGAGCGAGGTGGGGCGGGACGGTCGCCCGCACGCCGGCGGCGGTCGCCTGGTCCAAAAGAAGGGGCGCATGCAGCCGTTTGGTCAGGCTTTCCAGACGGGCGGCTCGGTTGACCACGGGCCCGAACACGGTGACTTTGACTTGATCGACCGTGCCGATCTTGCCTGCCACCGCGGGTCCGCTGGCCACGCCGATCCCGATCCGGAAATCGGCCAGTGGGTTTTGGGGATCCCGGGCCGAGGCGGTGAATTCCGCGCGGATGGCTAAGGCGGCTTGGCACGCCCGGACGATGGCGTCTTTCTGGGGCAGTGGCCAGCCCCAAAAGCCCATGGCTGCGTCACCGTGGAAATCTCCGACCACGCCCCCAGTTCGAAGGATCTGACGCGTCATCACCCCTAACGCTTGGCTGACCCGGCGAAGCAAGCCGAGCAGATCATCGGCCGCTTGCTCCGAATGCCGGGTGAAACCCCGCAGGTCGCAGAACAAGACCGACACATCGGTCTGACGGGGGGCCAAGACGGTTTCCGCAGGCTGATTCGCCAGGGCTTCCAGCACCAGGGGCGAGAAGAAGTGACGTAAACCGGCTTGGCTCCGTTCCAACAACTGGGCTTGTCGCAAGCTGCTGAGCGTCGCACCCAGGACTTCGGTGAATTTCAAATCGTCTCGCAAGTCGGCGATCGCTCGCTGGCCATCCGTGTCTTGCGGATCGAAACGCCCGGCGGCGTAAAATGCCCAGCCGCGACAAGCTGGGCCAGCAATGGGGGTGCAGAACGCCCAATCCCCCTCGGCCGCCGGCGGGGCCCCCGAGGGCCGCTCGGCGTCGCTCCAAATGTGAACCACACTCTCGCCCCGCTCCACCGCTCGCCGAATCAACGATTCGCCCGGTTGAAAATCTTCGCGGATCAACAACCGGCGATCCCAATGCAACACCCGGATGGGCGCCTGATGCCCTTCCCCCTCGATACACACCAGGGCCACCGCCTCCGCTTGGGCAATCCCGCCGAGCAGGATGCTGACCAAACGCACCCCCAACTCCTCATCGGTGTGGGCCGCAGCCAGGATCTCGGGGATCCGGCCCAACATCTCGATCCGCTGATCCGCATGGCGGAACTTCTGGGCTTTCAGGTATTCGGCGCTGAACGTCTGTTCGGTCACCGGAATCGGCAGGTGCAGGGACACCGCGGCCCGCTGATCGGCCAACGAAAAGGTGGTATCGCCGATCACAAAATGTTCACCCGGCCGGACCACCAATTCGGAGGCAGCGTGGCCTCGCACAAACAGCGGGTTGCGGGCGTGAGGCAAGCGGTGCACGTGCAGGCGGCCGTTCCGCCAGATCATTTCCGCGTGCCGCCGCGAGATCCGGGGGTCCCAGGGCACCGACCAGAATCCGGCGTCACGCCCCAAAATGCAAGGACGTTCCGCCGGCAGCGAACGCCGCCAACGGTCCTCTGGAGCGGTTCCTTGCGCGATCAGGTCGGGCATGGCCGGGGAACCCTGTCAACATCGGTTCGCCAACAGATCACCCGGCTTTCGGCCCGGCCGGAACCGCTGGCTCCTGTTCCTTGTCCCGTTGCATGTGCACCGAAGGCCCCAGCACGTCGGCGATCCCTTTTTCATCCAGTTCCTCGTCCTGGAGCAGTTTCTGGGCCAGTTTCTGGAGGTCGGCACGGCGCGCCTTCAACAACTGCCCCGCTTTATCATCCGCGTCATGCAGGATTTTGAAGACCTCCTGATCGATCTGTTCCATCGTATGCTCGCTGAAATGCCGCTGCTGATGAATCTCGCGGCCCAGAAAGGGGTCTTCATCCGCCAGCTTATAACTGACCGGCCCCAGCCGCGGGCTCATCCCCCAATTCATCACCATCCGGCGGGCAAGTCCCGAAGCGCGTTCCAGATCGTTCTCGGCCCCGACCGTCGTTTCCTGGTAGATCATCAGCTCGGCAGCCCGCCCCGCCATCAGCGTCACCAAGTGGTCCCGCAACTGGTGCTCGGACATGCTCAACCGATCCTCCGAAGGCATGGTCTGGGTCGCTCCCAGCGATCGTCCGCGCGGAATGATGGTGACTTTGTGCACCGGATCGGAACCCGGCAGCAGCCAGGAGGCCAAGGTGTGACCGGCTTCGTGATAGGCGGTCCTTTCTTTTTCGCTCTCTTGGAGCACCTCTTCCCGCTTCGCCCCCATCAGGATCCGGTCGCGAGCGAAGTCGAAGTCGCTCATGTCAACCTTCTTCTTGTTCCGGCGAGCGGCCCACAAGGCGGCTTCGTTGACAATATTGCGAATGTCGGCGCCGGTCAGTCCGACGGTCGAAGCGGCCAGTCGCTGCAGATCCACATCGCGGTCCAACGGCACATCGCGAACGTGGACCTTGAAGATCTCGACCCGACCCCGCAACGTCGGACGACCGACCGTGATATGCCGATCGAAACGTCCGGGACGCAGGAGGGCGGGATCCAACACATCCGGGCGGTTCGTCGCGGCCAATACGATGACCGAATCGTTCTGCGAAAACCCGTCCATCTCGCTGAGGATCTGGTTCAAGGTCTGCTCGCGCTCGTCATGCCCGCCGCCCACGCCGGCGCCCCGCTGCCGACCGACCGCATCGATCTCGTCGACAAAGATGATCGAGGGTGACGTATCTTTTGCGTTCTTGAACAGATCGCGGACCCGGCTGGCCCCAACCCCCACGAACATCTGAATGAATTCGCTGGCACTGACCGAATAGTACGGCACCTCGGCTTCACCAGCCACCGCCCGGGCCAACAGCGTCTTACCGCTTCCCGGAGGGCCGTTCAGTAACACCCCTTTGGGTACCCGGCCACCCAGCCGCTGGAACTTCTCGGGGTTCTTG
This sequence comes from Planctomycetaceae bacterium, assembly GCA_007124535.1. GTDB lineage: Bacteria > Planctomycetota > Planctomycetia > Pirellulales > Pirellulaceae > SLMF01. The sequence goes on along the minus strand of SLEY01000389.1, from coordinate 10,782 downwards.
AGATAGTCCACCACCTCCTGCAGATCCGCTTTGACGCCTTCTAAACCCGCCACTTCCCGAAAAGTGATCGTCTGCTCCGAGGGTTCATACCGCTTGGCCGGACTCTTGCTGAATCCGGTCAGGAATCCGCCACCCATCATCTGGTCCCGGGATCGGCGGTAGGAGATCCAGATGTACAACAGCAGGGCGGCCGGCAGGAAGATGGCGATCAACCAGATGGTCATCATCAGATTGTCGCCGGTGGCCTTGAATTCGACCTGCACATCCTGCTCGCGCAGCAGGTCCAGCAACTGCTCGCGACCGGCATCGCCTCGCGGCAGATTGGCCTGGAATCGCGGATGCAGCTGGCGAGGTTGGACTTCCTCGTCCGGCCGAGTCGGATCCGGAGGGGCCAGCGGCGGATCCCGGAAATGACCGGTGATCATCGTCTCGGCAATTTCCACCGAGATCACATTATCCGCCCGGATCTGCTGCTCCAGAAAACTGTACGGAATGGTCGATGTGTCGCGGCGAAATACCAAATGGACCATCACTGCGACCATCAGCAACAAGGCCAACAGCATCCAGAAATTAGGAGCGCGCGGGGCGGGACCGTCTTGCGCATCCCGCGGTCGATTGCTACCGTTGTTCTCCGTGGACAAATCTCAGACCCCTGTCAGTTCGTCAAAACACGGGCGCCGCCGACCGGCCGCCGCGCCGCAATACGGCTCGCCAGCTGCTCGGTCCTGCAGCCCGCTTGCCCGAGCCCCTATTTTTCTTCCTCTGCGTAGCGGGCAAAGGCCTCCGCCACCCGGCCCTGCTGGTGATCACCTTCATGAATCAACAGACGATAATGCAGTGTGAACGATTCACCTGGTTGCAGGGTATGATCTCCCGCACCGGCAGGGGCATCCGTAAAGTCGGCGACGCCGAAAGGATTCGCCGCAAACAGCCCGTAATTTCGCACGTGCCAGTAAGTCGGAAAGCGGAAACTGCGGGGATGGTTCATGATGGCAAGGCCCACCCCATGGTCTCCGACCGGCCCGTGATAGTCGCACCAGGCCGCCCGTTGGCCCCAGGCCGCCGCATCCGTCTGGCCCTCGCTGTTGATGATCCGGCCGCCCATTTGGGAATCGACCTTCATCGTACCGGCCACCCGCACGCCGAAACTGCCTTCCTTGGTGTCGCCAAAAGTCACTTCGCCGTCGCTGGCCGTGACGGTCACGTCCATGTCGATCCAGACGTGTTCGTCATCCGCTCCGAAGCGAAGGGTCCGCCGGTCACGGCACAAACGTTGGCCGTCGGGGCACATCCAATCGTTGCGAGTCACGATCACGGGGGCGTTACCGCCCTGAACCTGGACAAACTCCCGGTGTACGATCCGGCCCGCTCCCGCCGCTTCGTGCCAAAAGCTGACGCCGTTGACCTCGCCATGCGTGAACCACACTGACCGCTGGTGGCGGTGATCGGTTCGTTCGTTCGGGAGGGCCTCGGCCATCGGGAAGCGGCGAGTCAACTCGGTGCCGTGCGGCCCGATCAGGGGCCATAAGATGGGCTTGTTTCCGGATTGGATCCGGTAGCGCGTCAAGAGCTGACCGTCCAGGTTCACCGTTACCCCCTCGGCGTCCTGCAACAATTCAAATCGATCATCCCCCTCTGCGCTGGGGGATGAAACCAACAGGCACAAGAAGACCAAGCAGGTGGCACGTATCATGGCAGTTTGTTCCTTTTGGGTTGCGAAAGGGAGTTCGCGTGTCGCTCCGCCTGTTCATGTTAGCCGCAAGGAACGTTCTCTGCCACTGCCGGCCCGCGGGAACCCGGAAAAAAACACCCGCGTGCCGGGGGATCCCGGTCACGAACAACCCATACTATTGCCACAATTGTGACAAAGGTAGCAGTTGCCATTGCGAACGGTAATCGCCCCACAGTTGTCACAGGCGGGTGCGTCACTCTGGAAACGGGCGAACTGGTTGCTTCGATCGGTGTGAGCCGACTCGCTGGCCGTGCCGTAGGATACCCCTGCTCGGGCGAGCAATTCGATATCCACAGGTGCTGGTTTGCCCCCGTCCTGCCCCTTGCCGTTGACCGGCTCGGATGCGGGCGGCGCTTCCGGGGCTGCCAATCGCGGACCGCTGGCCTCGGACTCGACCACCGCTTCCGCCTCGTCCTTGAAGGGCAGCCCCTGGCTGGCCTCGCGATATCCATTCAAAAAGGCCATTCCCATCCAGCGAAAGATGTAATCCACCACGCTCTTGGCGATCCGGATGTCCGGGTTGGATGTGTGCCCCATCGGGTCGAAACGGGTGTGCGAGAATTTATTGACCAGCACTTCCAGCGGCACGCCGTACTGCAAACTCATGGAAATGGCCGTACCAAAGCAGTCCATCAGGCCGCCAATCGTGCTGCCTTCCTTGGCCATGGTGATGAACAGTTCGCCCGGGCGGCCATCCGGGTACAGCCCCACGTTGATGTAGCCCTCATGCCCCCCAACATTGAACTTGTGGGTGATCGACTGGCGCGTATCCGGCAACCGCTCCCGCCGCGGCCGGTAAACGATGACCTCCTTCTCGTGAACGCCCTTGTCCCCCGCTTGCTTGGTGGACAATGGTTGGCTCTGCTTCGAACCATCGCGGTAGATGGCCAAGGCCTTCAACCCCATTTCCCAACCCCAAACGTAGGTCTCGGCGATCTCCTCCGACGTGGCGGCGGCCGGCATGTTCACCGTCTTGGAAATCGCCCCGGATAGGAACGGTTGCGCGGCGGCCATCATCCGCACATGCGCCCGCCAGGGAATGCTCCGCGATCCGTTGGCCGGTGTGAAAGCACAATCGAAGACCGGCAAATGCTCGTCCGCCAACTCGGGCGAGCCTTCGATCGTGTCATGCTGGTCAATGTAATCGAGAATCGCCTCGATCTGACTCTCCGAGTACCCCAGAGACCCCAGGGCCAAGGGGACCGTCTTGTTGATGATCTTCAACATGCCGCCCCCAGCCAACTGCTTGTACTTCACCAATGCAATGTCCGGCTCGATGCCCGTCGTGTCGCAGTCCATTAGGAAACTGATCGTCCCCGTCGGAGCCAGCACTGTCGCCTGGGCATTGCGGAAACCGTGCCGCCGTCCCGCCAACAGCACCTGATCCCACATGCGGCGAGCCGCATCCTTCAAATGCCGCGGGCCCGCATCGTCGATCTGCTCAACCGCGTCCCGGTGCATCTGCATCACCCGCAACATCGGCTGGCGATTCTCCTGATACGCGGCAAAGGGACCCAACGCACCGGCCAGTTCCGCACTCGTTCGATTCGCCGCGCCGTGCAACAAGGCCGTGATCGAACCGCAGATCCCGTAAGCGGCCTCCGAATCGTAAGGCACGCCCGAAGTCATGATCAGGCTGCCCAAATTCGAATAACCCAACCCTAAAGGGCGGTATAAATGACTGTTCCGGGCAATCTGTTCGGTCGGGTAACTGGCATGGTCCACCAAAATCTCCTGCGCAATGAAGAACAGCCGGCAGGCCGCCGTAAACCGTTCGGCATCGAACCCCCCCTCCGGATTCCGGAACTTCATCAGATTGATGCTGGCCAGATTGCAGGCCGTGTCGTCCAGAAACATGTACTCGCTGCAGGGGTTGCTGGCATTGATCCGCCCGGAATTCGGGCACGTGTGCCAGCGGTTGATCGTCGTGTCGTACTGCACCCCCGGATCCCCACAATGCCAGGCACATTGGGCCATACGATTCAGTAGGTGGCGGGCATCGTATACCGGCGCCGTCCCGCCGGCCAGCGGCGAAACCCAACGGGTCGTCCAGTTTTCCCCTTCCTGAACCGCCTGCATGAACTCGTCCGTGACCCGTACCGACAAATTGGCGTTCTGGAATAGCACCGAACTGTAGGCCTCGCCGTTAAAATTCGGCTCGTAACGCCCGCTCTCGATCAGAGTATGCGCTTTGCACTCCTCCTTCCATTTGCACTCAATGAACTCCAAAATGTCCGGATGCCAGATCTTCAGCGACTGCATCTTGGCCGCACGCCGCGTCTTGCCACCCGATTTGACCACGGCCGCAATCTGGTCGTAAACACGCATGAACGACAAGGGACCCGAAGGCCGTCCGCCACCCGAAAGCTTCTCGCGACAAGAACGCAATGTCGACAAATCCGTTCCCGTGCCCGAACCAAACTTGAACAGCATGGCCTCGCTGGTCGCCAACCGCATGATGTCTTCCATGTTGTCATCGACGCTCTGAATGAAGCACGCCGAACCCTGCGGAAATTCGTAAGGATTCTCCGGCTGCAGCACTCGGTTCGTCCGGGGATCATAGTGCCAATTGCACTTGTCGCCCGTCACGCCATATTGCTGGGCCAACCCCACATTGAACCATACGGGCGAATTAAAAGCCCCGTACTGGTGGAGACATAACCACGTTAAATCGCGATAAAAACGCTCGCCGTCCTCATCGGTGGCAAAGTAACCGTCCGCTTTGCCCCAATCGGCCAACGTCCGTGTGACGCGGTGAATCAGGGCCCGCACGCTGCGTTCCCGCTCCGCTGTCGCGTTCTCCCCATAGAAGTACTTGCTGGCAACCACATTGGTGGACAACTGGCTCCAATGAGCGGGGATTTCACAGTCGTTTTGCTCGAACAACAAATCGCCGTTCTCGTCCTTGATCGTCGCCGAACGAAGTTCCCAGCGCACCGTGTCGAAGGGATCGGAAACGTCGGGTGGGCAAAACAGGGTTTCAATTCGCAACCCGGCGAGTGGGTCTTGCGAGGACTCGCGAGTCGAATTGGTGGATCGTTCCGCAATCGTGGCCATGGTCAGCTCCTTCTGCTGGCATTCTCGCTCCGACGTCCGACGAATCAAGCCGCAACTGAACGGAAGTCCAGTCGATATTTCGGCAAAAAATGTAGGACAACCGAAGACCTGTTGAAGATGACGGGGATGCGAGCCGGACAGAAAATCCAGCTCAAAAATGCAAGATTGACGCTACATGTTGTGTTTACCAACCAGGCCGACCACAACATGTAGCAATTCACCGCAGTGTACCCGATTGCCGAATCGAGTCAATCAGGTTACCGGAAACTTTCGGAAAAAGTCGTTCGGGGGGGTGGCGATCCGTGCTCCGGCCGCCGTCGCGAACCCGGAGAAACACGGGTTTTCCGCCCTTCCCGCGTGCTCCCGCCATCGAAAAAAAATTAAGATTGGCGCCGATCGTCCGAGCTTTTCTTGTTTTGCGGGCGGCGCAGCTCTCCCATGATCAACCGGATGGCGGCCGCCGTTTCGCGTACGGCGTCCGGGAAACGCCCCGCCTCGGCGGCCTCCGCTGCCCGCTGGCGAAGCGACTCGACCCGCTCCCAAGAAACCTTTCGTTCCGATTCCCGCGCCGCCTCATCCAGCTCATCCAGAGTGTTCTCCAGTGCCCGCATCAAACGGTCGCCCTGCTGGCAAGCGCACTGGGCGTAGGGACGGTGGCGGGGCGCCCGATGGTCGCCCGAATCCCCACCGCGGGGCCAACGCTGCCGATACCATAACACAACGACGGCCAATAGGGCCCCCAAACCAACGACGCCCAGAAAAGCCGCCGGAACGAATTGGTCCGCCAACCACAACAAAAAGGCCACGAACCAAGCCACACCCGCCAAAGGAAAATAGAACATGCTGCTGGGCGGCAGGTCCTCAAGCGTTCGTGACCGGGGCGTCGCGTCGAGGGCACGATCCGCAACCACCCGATCGTCCACGACTTTGACCACGACCACCGTGATATTATCAGCCCCCCCACGCAGATTCGCCAAGTCGATCAACACGCTACATGCTTCCTCGGGGGGCAAATAGGCCAGCAGGTCGGCCAGTTCCTGGTCGCTGACTTGACCGGTCAGCCCATCGCTGCACAAGAGGAACGTATCACCGGTTTGCAGTCCATAGGGTCCCTCCAAATCCACCTGGACTTCGGCATTCGGCCCCAACGACCGGGTGATGACATTCTTGGGAATCGAACGGGCCAAATCGGAGTTTCTGGCCATGCGCCCCAAACGCCGCAACTCCCACACCAGACTGTGGTCAAAGGTCAATTGTTGCAGTTTCAGATCGCGCAAACGATAGATCCGGCTGTCGCCCACATGGCCGATATAAGCTCCCCCGGGAAGCAAGGCCAAAACACTGACCGTGGTTCCCATACCGCGAAAGTCTGGATTGGCCGTGCCGCGCCGATGGATCTCGGTGTTCGCATCGACGATCGCACGCTGTAAGGCTTCCGGCGCCGCACCTTCGCGGTACAGGCGGTAAAGGTGTGGGATGTTATCAACCGCCAATTTGCTGGCTAATTCGCCAGCGGCGTGCGCCCCCATCCCGTCGGCGACCAGGAACAAATGCCCGCGTTCTCGCCAGGAAGAGCCATCTTCGGCCAACACCACGTTGAAAGCATCTTGATTGTTCGGGCGTCGCATCCCGACATCGCTGCGCGCGGCGTATTCGAAGCAGGCGACGAAATCTGGCGACAATTCAGGCATCAGCTCGGTTCATGAAAATGGTCTGGTATCCGCGGACAGGCCCCATTATACTCCCCCCGCGCCGGTCCCGGACGAGCGGAACCGGTGCCTGTCCAAAAAAAACGTGTCCAAAAAAACCGCCGTCCTGTTTCCTCAAACCCGCCAGGTCGCCCGTGGTCGCCTTGTGCCCGAAAACGAGCTTGTCCCGACCGCTGCCACCCTTGTGGCTGGTCCTTGTGCTGACTTGCTGCGTCCCGGGTTGCGTGCGGCGACGCATGACGGTCCACAGCAACCCGCCCGGTGCGGCAGTGTACGTGGATGATCAGCAAATAGGAACCACCCCCGTGTCCACGGATTTTACCTACTATGGCACGCGGAAGATCCAGTTGATCAAAGATGGCTACGAAACGCTGACGGTCCAGCAGCCGTTCCACGCTCCGTGGTACCAGTGGCCGCCGCTGGATTTTATCAGCGAGAATCTGTCGCCCTGGAGGCACCGCGATGACCATTTGCTGAATTTTCAACTGGAACCGCAACGAATCCCCTCCGGCGAGGAACTCCTGGACCGAGCGCAAGGGCTTCGCGAGACGTCTTCCCGCGGGTACGCCGTTGCACTTCCAAGTGGAATGGACACGCCGTCTCCGGGGATAAATCTTCAGGGAGGGGCCACACCGCACTCGCCTCCGCCCTTATTACCCGCACCGCCTCCCCAAGCGGATCTGCCGAACTCACCCAGTTCGCCCGGCTACTGACACAGGTGCTCGAAGCGAGAATGATCGCACGGCTCCCCATCTGCATCCCCGGGGTTGTGCCACCCGTCTTTCCACGAGCGCCGTCGAAGCCAAAATAAGGCAACCCGCAGGAAATAATCTACCGCGCTCGGCGCGGGTCTCCGACCCCGCCGCGCTCGGCGCGGGTCTCCGACCCCGCCGAAACCGCCGACCGAAGGTCTCCCACCGATATGGGAGACCTTCGGTCGGCCGGGTGGCTCGGTCAGAGACCGGCCACAGCGCGGTCGGCCGAGTGGCTCGGTCAGAGACCGGCCACATCGCTGCGGGTAGATCATTTCCTGCGGGTTGCCTAAGTTGGCTGCCCCTGAGGTCACGGGCCCTCGCTCCTGGCGGAATCCGCCAACTGGTCCCGTGCGGCACGCCGGTAGGGAAAGTTACGGGGGGCCTGCGATACGGCCTCGAGTAACGGTCGCGCCTGATCATGCGCACCGCGAGCGGCGAAGACCTGCGCCAGATAGTAGGCGGCGGCCGCCGAGCCTTTGCCATCCCACATCGCCGTTCGGAGCAATCGTTCGGCGTCGTCCAGTCGGCCGAGCTGAAAAGAACACCAGCCCAACGTCGCTAATGCTTCGCGATGGGTGGGATCCTGCTGGACAACCGAACGGGCCAATTCCAGAGCACGCTGTTCCTTTGCGGGCGAATTCTGTTCGGCCAGCACGATGGCCAAGTGCAGCACGGCTTCCCGATCTTCCGGCGATTGGTCCACCACGGCTTGGAAGAACGGCTCCGCTTCGTCAGGTTGACCCAACAATCGCTGCACCATGCCGCACCAGAAGCGGGCATCGCGGCTGGCCGGATCGGCCTGCAGGGCCGCTTGAGCCGTCTCCCAGGCCGCTTCGCTACGTCCCGCGTTCAACAGCCAGGAGGAGTAGGCCAACTGAGCTTGCGCGTTTTCCGGATGGGCTCGCGCGGCGGAGCCCAGCAACCGCTCCGCCTGCTCCGGCTGGGCGGCCCGAGCATGGAATTGTCCCAACAGGGTCTCGACCGGCGCTAAGGACGGGTCGGCCGCCACGGCCGATTCCAATTGGCGACGGCAGGCGCCCAGATCCTGGCGTTCGAAGTGAACTCGAGCCATGCGGTAGTGCAACAGCGCGTCGTTGGACGACCGGGCCAGCGCCTGGCCCAGGATCTGCCCCGCCCGCTCCCATTGGCCCCGCTGCTTTGCCACCTCGGCCAAACCGTCCAAACGAACCGTGGCGAAATGGTCCCGTTGGGCCGCTGGCCAAACTTCGGGCAACGTCAGCGAGCCGGCTCGCAATAGATGAACCTCGGCATCACTCCAGCGGCCCTCGCGCAGGGCCAATTCCCCGAACGTCAGATGGATCTCCGGAGCGGATGCCTCGGTCGCGGCCACCCGCTCCAGTTCGGCCCGTCCGCGAACCGTTTGCCCGCTTCCCAAGAACATGCGGGCCAACATCAGGCGGGCGGGCGGCAAGTGCGGATGCCGCTCCCGAGCCGCCCGAAGATACGTCAGACAGCCATCCTCGTCCCCCCGAGAAAATGCCGCCACCGCCTGCTGCAATTCGGAAATCTCAGGCTGGGGCGCCAGAGCCGGGCCGGACCAGCGGCGAGGCAACACCGACTCGATCGAAGCCTCCGCTAAAGGGCCCCGAGCCAGCAGCAACGCCAAGCAGCCGAGCAGCACCCGGCCGATCATCCTCCCGCTTCGCTTCGGCGCCGGCGCCGACACTTGCGAGCTTCCTTCGAATCGACTCACGATGCACGCGCTTTCTTGCGCCGCGAACGGCCATGCGCCGCCAATCCCACACCACCCAAGAGCAGGAACATGACAAACGTCGAAGGCTCGGGAATCATGTCCGTCTGCATGATGATGGGGGTCATCGTCAAGGTGATCGGCCCCATGGTGTTAAAGGTGAAACCGACATTGAAGGCCAGGGGGTCCGCCGGATCCAGGCCCTCGCCCGGGTCAATACCCAGGATCGAAAACACCGACGCCGGCGGCGTCAGCGAAGACGGAACTCCACCGGTAATCGACTGAATAATCGATCCGATCACCAGATCGAACTGATCATCGCCACCGGGCAGCACGGGAGCTTGCACCGAAGTCACCTCGGCCCCGACCACATCGAACTCGTAGCCGATGGCGACGATCGGGTCGAAAAAGAAACGGTCGTCGGGATTCACTTCGACATGAAACACGAACCCCCCGTCTTCGTCGATTTCATCGGGCATGAACGGATTGTCGAAGCCCGCGCCCAGCGGCAACTCGGCGGTCTGAAAGTTCAAGAAAACTTCGTGGGACGCATCCTGCAGCATCAACTCGCCAAACGGAAAAAAATCCTGCGATTGATCCCCGGGAGCGTTCAGGAACAGGTTGGCGTCCGGAATGGCCAAATGCGGATCGATACCCAGGTCCGGATCGGCCGCGCTAGGAAAGTGCGACCAAGGGGTATCGATCTCGGGAGCGACTACGGTAGCCGTCGGCGGGGGGGCATTCGCACTACTCGCCACGGCGTCTCCCAAACCGGATGACAACTCCAACTCCCGCGTTTGCAACAGATCTCCCGTAATGCCTCCCCGGCGGATATCTACGGAAAAATGCAGATCGGTCGTGAACGTCCCGTCGCCAACCGTCCCTCCGTTATTTGCGAAGGAAATGTCGTAGCTGCTTCCGAGATTCTCATTCAGCGTAATTCCGATCCGATCCGTGTCGCCGGAGGTCCCACCAAAAGGTCCCAGATCGACGTTGTCGTACAGGCTTTGCAACTGAAACGCGACAATCTCCAGCGGGACGTTCGCCTCCGGGGCACTGCCCGCCGCCGTGCGCTGCACGATCCAGTTGGTGTCGAACGTATCTTGCTCCCCGACGGTCCCTCCGAAGTCAAACGGCCCGAGCGGCACGCCCTCCACCTCGACGCCATAAAACCAACCCGGACCGGCGAAACGTCCCCCGGATTGATAAAGGTCGTAGCCCGGAGCCACCGTCTGCGCCGAAACGGAAGACACGATCCCCGGGACGATCGCCGTAGCCAGCAATCCAAGGCGAGTTTCCATTTCCGTTCGTGACACGTCACATTAACACCCCCCGCTTCAGTGCTCATCAAAGTTTTGCTCTGGTTGGATTCCAACCTTTGAAGAGAAAACGTAACCAGTTCCGCTTATACGTCCACCCGCTCTACGTCGCCACCACGAAAATCCTGACGAAAAAAAATGGGCGTCTGATAATTTTTTTCGCCTCACAACCCTATCTAGGTATATGAATTCCCTGCGATACCGCACGCGGCGGCAATTGGCTTGTTGCGGAACCATTTGCGGTGAACAAATTCACCGCCCTTTGCAGCGGGTCATTGATCGCGAGTGGAATCTGGCGGAGCCAGCAGGATGCCTCCGGTCCAGTTGCCTTGGGGGATCTCGAGCGATTCCCCGGACTCCAGATCGCGGCGGAAAACTTCAACCTGCGTTCGCCCGCCATCGGTGTAGTGGAACCGCCAATCGGGTTCAGCCTCCCATCCCTGCAAATCGATCCCGGCTTGAGACGTGGCTGTCGCCAGATACAACGTGGTGTCACGTG
>SLEY01000317.1 GCA_007124535.1 Planctomycetaceae bacterium | reverse complement strand
CGGGGTGTCGCTGCTGACCAAGTTGGCCACGGCGTAACTGCCGTCGGAGCTTCCGATCACCTTCAGATGCGCTGGCTCGGCATCACTGGCAGCCAGCGATTGCTGCAAACGCCGGACGATCCCCGACGCCAAATGGTCCAGTGCAAAAGGGGCGGGGGCGGTCACCCGCAGACTGCTGTTCAGCCAACCGAGTTCCGCTTCGCCCGCGGCGTACACGTCGTAATCCGGATCGAGAATCCGGCGGGCGTCGCGGCAGGGCCCGCGTGACGGTCGTCGACCAGGATCTGCCGCCATAGGTTGCGGCGGGGGCCGCTCGCGAAGCACGTTAGCCGGATCGGGCTTCGGGCGGGATTGGCAACAACTGCTTCGCTTCGATCGCTTCCACCGCCCTCAGCACGGCGGCTTCGCTGGCCAGGGCGGTTTCGGGGGGGCAGTTCAGCGGGCTCTCCCCGCGGATCGCTTGCAGGAAGTTCTCCACATGGGAATGCAGGGAGGAGTGGTCCACCGCCAGCGGCAAGCGGTATTGCTGGACCACCCCCGTCTCTTCCACATGCAGCAGGCCGGCTTTCGCCAGCGCCGGCTCGGGACTCGCGGCTTGCTCCGGTTGGATCAAGTAGCCTTTGCGCACCCACTGGCTCCAATCGGCTGCCGTGGGTTCGCGGAACAGCGTGAACCATTGGGGGTTGTCCGAGGTGCGGATCGATCCCTCCGTACCGACCAGCAGTTCGTGGCTGCCCGCGGTTCCGCGTGTGGTGGTTTGCACTTGGCAGGTCGCCCGGATGGTTCGCCCGTCGCAGGGATATTCGAAGATCGCCGTCACCTGGTCGTGGCACTCGCGGTCGGGGAAATAGTCGGCTCCGCCGGCGGCCAGCACCGCTCGGGGCGACGTGCCCAACAGCCGGTTCAGCACGTCGACTTGATGCACGGCTGCCGCAACAAACGGCCCGGCACTATACCGGGAGAACCATCGCCAGTTGCGGAACTGGCGCATATCGGCATAGCCGTATTTTTCCAGGTCCTCGCCGGGCAGGGCCAAACGTTCCGGGTAGCCCTGTTCCCAGAGTTCCGGCTGATTCCATTCGCTGCCGGCCCCGGTGATGTCCCCCAGCAGTTCGGCTTCCTCCAGGAGATTCTCGGCGACCAGCCGGTAGCGCGGGCTGCTGCGCCGCTGATATCCCACCTGGAGCAGGTTGCCGGTCTGGGCGGCCGCTTCGGCCATCGCCCGGGCCTGGTCGAACGTGCGGGCCATCGGAGCCTCGCAGTAGACGTGCAGCCCGGCCTGTAGACTGGCAATGGTCTGTTCGGCATGGACAAAGTCCGGGGTCGCGACCAACACGGCCTGCAGGCCGTCGACCTGGTCCAGCATCTCGCGATAGTCCTGGAAACCCACCGCTTTCTGGCCGAACGCCTCCAGGTAGTACATCGCCGAGTTGCGTCGATAGGGCCACACATCGCAGACCGCCCGCACGCGGACGCCACCGCAGGCCAACAGGCAGTTCAGCAGGGTGCGGCCGTGGATGCCGGCCCCGATCAGGGCCACGTCGAGTGCCGGATCGGCCTCTTCGCCGGCCACCGGATTTGCCGACCGCAGGAACGCGCCGGCTCCGGCGGCCACACTACCGGATAAGAATTCACGTCGTCTCACAGAATCTCTTCCTTTCGTCGTGTTTCGAAGTTGCCCAATCCGGCAGGGCGAGCACCACGCCACCGGATTCCGGCTGCAGATACGCTCGCACTTCCCCCGTGTGGGACCAATCATGACAATAACGGGCCACGGCCCGGGCGGGCATCACCAGGAAGGCGGTGGAGAGGGCGTCGGCCAGGGCCGCGGTTCGCGCCCGGGCCCAAGCTCGCACGCGCCGCCGCGCCGGCTGCCCCGTGTTCGGATCGGTGATGTGATGTCCTTGGACGCCAAGCCCCGAACCACTGAACGCCGCATGGCTCAACTGCTGCTGCAATCGGCCGTCGCTCCCGAAGGTCACGGTCCAACCCGGTTCATCTGGCGGGGGGGCCCCAGCCAGGACCGTGCTGGTACTGGCAGCCAGTTGTACCGCGGTGATTTCCCATTCCTTCAGCAGGTCCGCCATCCGATCCAAGGCATAGCCCTTGCCGATACCCCCCAAATCGACTTCGACGCCTTCCGCCAGCACGTGGACCGCGCCGCGCCCGGGCGTTAGCCGCAGGCGTTCCGCCGGCGGCGATGCCGGAGGGGAGCGATACGTGACGTCGAAGGCGCCGCCGGTTCGCTGCTGCAGGTCCAACGCCAGGGCCAGGCACCGCAAGGTGTCCCGAGCGACCACGACGGTTTCGCCTCGCCGCGAGCGGTTGATCCGCCACACGTCGCTCCCTTCCACAAAACGACTCAGCTGACCCTCCAACGTATCCAGCTCGAGGAATGCGGCCGCCACCGCCTGCCGAGCATAGTGCGGATCCGAATGCACCACTTGGACCGAGAAGCGGGTCGCCATGGCTTCGTGAACCAGGGTTTGACGCAGGGGTTCTTCGTGGGGCATGACGATTCCCAACCGTATCCGGCGGCATGGAGGCAGATCGTGGCTTCGCTCCAGCATATTCGACGACGGGCCCGCGCACCAGTCCCGGGACCACCCTTCGGGCGAACCGACGACTGCGAGGCGGGTGGCGTCCATTCCCGCGGTGGCCGAAGATTCACAGCCTCGGCTCTCACCGAACGCGCCAGGCTCGACTCTGCGGCTCGGGTCGTTTATGATGCCGGTTCCGGCGAGGCAAGTCGCCGAGCGATGCACCATGAGTACCGGACATCGGATTATTCTTGAAGGAGACGAACGATGCGTGTTGGAATGTTGAGTGCGCTGGCACTGATGATGGCTTTTGTCGTACCGCTTTGGGCCGAGGAGGACCGGCCGTTGAACGTGCCTCCGGAGGGGTTTCGGGCCCTGTTCAACGGGCGTGATCTGACCGGTTGGAAGGCGGACGAGCGGCTGGCCGAGCATTGGCAGGTCATTGATGGGGTACTTGATTACCTCCCTCGTGCGGGCGATCTGTGGACGGAGGAGTCCTTTGGCGATTTCACGTTGCTGGTCGATTGGCGGCTGAAAACGGCCGAGGAGCTGTACGGAACCGACACGGAGCCGGACGGGCGGCCCATCGCCTATTCGCCCGATTCAGGGATCTATCTGCGCGGTATGCCCAAAGCCCAAACGAACATTTGGGTCAACCCGCTGGGCTCGGGCGAAGTCTGGGGCTATCGGACGGATCAAAGCATGCCGGAGGAAGTGCGGGAGGGGGTCACGCCGCGGGTCCGTGCCGATCGGCCGGTGGGCGAGTGGAATCGGCAGAAGACGATCATGCGGGGGGACCGCTTGACGGTGGTCCTGAACGGCGAAACGGTGATCGAAAATGCACAACTGCCGGGGGTACCCGAGCGCGGTCCGATCGCTTTGCAGCATCACGGGCGATTCGACGAGGAGACGGGCCGCTGGGTCGGTGGCCCGAGTTGTGTCCAGTTCCGCAACATTTTCATCAAGTGCCACGATTCTGAGACGGACGAATGATGTTTGGTAGGCACGTGGTCGCGGGTAGGGCTGGCCGTACCGGGTGGATCATTTCTTCGCGGCGGGCGGGCTGGCTGGGCCTGGCCCTGGTGGTGGTGTTCGCCCGGGGCGGTTGGGCGTTTGACCCGCCGATCGACACGGCGGGTCCGTTAACCGTGCGGATCGAGGGTCCGGCGGAGATTTCGCAGGTGGAGCGGCCGGTTTCTCTTACGAAGACCAGATCGCCTTCTCGGCCGACGGGCGGCCGATCCGCGCCTGGTTCAACCGTTATCGCCAAGCCCAATCCTACCGCTATCGGGCCGATCGGGTCGCACCGATCCTGCAGG
>SLEY01000363.1 GCA_007124535.1 Planctomycetaceae bacterium | reverse complement strand
GAGTACCTCCGTGCACCCTTCCGTGAAGCTCACGGCGCCGAGACGGTCCCGACGCTGAAGTGCCTAATCTAGCGGAGATTCCGCAATCGTGCTAGCTCGATTCTGGCACCGTTGCTAGCAGAGGCCCCTCGATATGGCTGGATTTTTTCGGGGGATTGGTCGGCGAGCGGTGGTTGGTATACCGCGCGCGGCAGAAACTGTCCGATATGCACCGCCCGGCGCCCCTAGTACAAGGGGAAAGGGGAATGCATGCATCACGCGAAGCCGCCCATCTCCTTGCCAAGGCTCAGAGTGCATGGGCGGAAAACGGGTCAAAGTTTCAGAATCCGTGACCCCGCTACCCCGCCACTTTTGAGAAAGAATAGCACCCCGCCTGCCTCGTAAATCGTGATGTGCGTGGACGTTACGCGACTATGGCGGCGCTCGGAGGCGTGGCAGGTATTGCGAGACATTGCACCACGTCATGGGGGACGAATTTGCGAAATAATCTGGTTCTTGGCAGGCAAGGCACACTGGTTCCCCTCTCCCCGGTACTCCGGGAAGAGGGGCAAGTGAGCGAGCGATTCACCCCTCACCCCCGGCCCCTCTCCCCGGAGTACCGGGGAGAGGGGAGAAAGGCCCGTGGTGCCAAGGGTCAGAGTGAATGGGCGGAAAACGGGTCAAGGTCTCAGAATCCGTGACCCGGCTGCCCCGCCACTCTTGAGAAGAAAATCGTACCCCGGCTGCCTCGCAAATCGTGATGTGCGTGGACGTTACGCGACCATGGCGGCGCTCGGAGGCGTGGCAGGTATCGCGCGACATTGCACCACGTCATGGGGCACGAATTTGCGAAATAATCTGGTTCTTGGCAGGCAAGGCACACTGGTTCCCCACTCGCCGGTACTCCGGGAAGAGGGGCAAGTGAGCGAGCGATTCACCCCTCACCCCCGGCCCCTCTCCCCGGAGTACCGGGGAGAGGGGAGAAAGGACTATGCATTGCGGGGCGCGGGGAGGAATGCCAAGGGTCAGAGTGAATGGGTGCAAAGGAACAAGACTTTTCGCATCGGCTCCGCGATGCGAAAAGTCTTGTTCCTTTGCTTGATCGGGCGGAGCTGAAATACCAACTTCGCGTTCGGTGGTTCAGTCGAATTCGGGGATCAGTACCAGGCGTACTCGTGTGCCCAGCGGAGGGATGCGTTCGGTGTAGGCGGTGAAAAGCAGATCAATGTTGTCCTGCGGGCTCTTGACGGGCAGGTCCATCATGGCGGTGGTAAAGTTGGCAACGCAGATGAAATCGCCGCCATCGGCGTAGTATTGGCGTTGGCCCGCGTGCTCGTCGAACCAGAACCCGCTGCCGGCAAACACCCAGTCGTGGACCATCGGCTGCTCGGTCTTGAGGTTCTTGATCCAATCCTGCGCCCGGTTTCGCCGCCGCTGTCCCTGTTCATCGATCCAGAGGACCCAAACGTGGATCACCGGGCCATCCGCGGGGACGTATTCGGGTGCGAATTGGACCGGCCGTCCCGGCTCCGCCCCCACGGCCAGCAGGGCGGCGTGCACAAATCGAGGCGGGCAGTTGACCGATACGATCGACTCGTGCTCCTTGGTGCCGCGAGGGCAAGCGAACATCTCCAGCATGCCTTCGCGCAGGCAGATCTCGCCATCGACCACGACTAGGCGGCGTTGGGTGTCGATCCACAGATCGTAGTCCTCGGTCATGCGGACCAGATTGCCCTGCCGCACCGGCTGCTCGCCCGCCGCTGGTTGGCCATCGGCCGCCTCCGCCTCCTGCGGCGAATCGGCCGACTGGGCGGCCTCCGGCGGCTCGTCCGGCAACGGTTCCTGTGCTGCCAGTCCATCGGAGGAGCCACCGTCTCCCGCAACCGAGTCAACTTCCTGCTCCTCGGCTGGCGTTGGCGTCTCTTCCGCTGCCGCCGGCATGGCTTGCTCTGCCGCCGGCGCTGCTTGCTCTGCCCCCGGCGCTGCTTGCTCTGCCGCCACGGCGGTTACCTCGGCGGCCGGGCTGGAGGAACCGACCGAGAAAATGAGTAGCTGCCAGACAATCGTCATGGCCAATCGTCGGTACATTCGCTTGTCTCCTGAAACCGGATTCTGCCCCCTGGCGGTTCATCCAGGCGATCGGTTACGCTTTTCGTCGCTTACTTGTGATTATATTGCCATTGTCTCCCGGCGGAAAACCGTTTCATGCCAGCTGCGACCCGAAATCGACCGACGAAATCCCGTTCGACCCTGCTTTCGGATTGGGAGAGCTGGTCGGCCCATTTGCTCGAACGCCAGGCGCCCGGGCCTCCTTGGCAACATCTGTGGGGGAAACGTTGGCCGCTGAATTGGGCCCTGGACCAATCGGGCGTAGCCACCGAAACCCGGCAATTGCTGACCCTTCTGGAGCGCTGGTCCGCGCGCGCGAATCCGCCGGTTTCGGCACAGCAGGCCAAGCGGTGGCAGGTCTGGCGGGAACAGGCGGCCGAGCGAAACGGGGCGGGCGGATTCGGGTTGGAATGCCTTGCCTGGGCCTACCTGCTTCCCCGGATGGCGGGTGGTTTGGCGGCGGAAACGTGGTTTGACGCCTACGATTTCCTGCACCAACTGGCTCGAACGGCCGCGCGTCGCGATGTGCATCGCGAGCCTTTGGCCCATCAATGGTTGGCGAGCGAATTGCCTTTGACGCTGGCCTATCAGTTCCCCGAACGGGAGGAGAGCAAGCCGTTGGCCCAAGTTGCGGGGCAAGCGTTGGCGGAGGGCTTCGATGCCTTGCTGGATCTCAACGGACTTCCGGCGGCCGAGCACTTGGATTGCGTTCACCCGTTGCTGGCCTGCTGGACCCGCATCGCCACCCTGGCCCAGGCGGGGGAGGTCACGGTGTTCTCGCGCGAGGGGCGGGCAAGATTTGTCGAGTTCATTCGCTGTGCCGTCCAACTGACGCGGGAGTCGGGCGTGCCGTGTTTTGGTGGGGAAGGCTGCGGCCCCGATGATCGGTCGGTGTTCGACGCGGCGCTGGAATTCGCGGGCGAGGACCAGCGGCTGATCGCCGAACAAATCCTGCCGAAACGGCGCGGAGTCGCGGACAAGTCGGAAAAGGAGGTTGCGGCCCGACTCTTGCCCTCCCCCGCCGTCAACTCGGAGTGGGGGCGTGTGGCGATCCTGCGCACCGATTGGATGCGCGGCAGTCCGCAATGGGTGCTGGCCCATCGAGCAGGTCAGATGCGGTGCGAGTTGTTGCTGGGCGGCCGCCCGCTCTGCACCGGCCCCTGGGACCAGGAGATTCTGCTCGACGGGCGACGTCTAAAACCACCCACCGGATGGGTGGAAGTCTGCTGGCATTCCGATGACGACTTGGATTATCAAGAGTTTCAAGCGGACCTGGAGGGGGGGTGGATCTTGCAGCGCCAAGTGCTCCTGGCCCGCGAAGATCGTTTCCTGCTCCTGGCAGACGCTTTGTTAGGAAAGGCCGGCGCGCGGATCGAATACCGCAGCTGCCTGCCGTTGGCGCCCGGAGTCCGTTTCCGATCGACGAAGGAGACGTGGGAAGGCCAGTTGGTTGGACGGCAGGGGACGGGTTTGGTGTTGCCCTTGGCCCTGCCGGAATGGCGTACGGCGCCGCAGGCGGGCAGCCTGCACACCGAGCGGGGACAATTGGTCGTGACCCAAGCGGCTGACGGACCGCGGATGTATATCCCTCTGTTCATCGACCTGAATCCCGAGCGACCCAAGCGCAAACGGACTTGGCGACGTTTGACCGTCGCCGAGAAGCTGGAGATCCAGCCGGATGCCGTCGCAACCGCTTATCGAGTCCAGGTGTCGGAGGAGCAATGGTTGTTCTATCGTTCGCTGGCCCCGGCGGGCAATCGCACGGTCTTGGGGCAGAATCTG
>SLEY01000050.1 GCA_007124535.1 Planctomycetaceae bacterium | reverse complement strand
GGTCGCCGCGATCGGACGCTTGACTTCTTCCACCAACTGCACCGGCTGCTCGTCCATGCACAACACGGGAATACTCGCGTCGTAAGGCCGGGAATAGACGTCCAGCACATCCTCCATGTGAACCACAAATTCTGCATCTGCTTCGGGGGCTATGACGCTCAGATAAACTGAGTCATCTGTGCAAGTTGTTCGTTATCGCCACGAAGATGGATTCGCCCATGTTCGAGCAGCCAGGGGGCGCGTTTGTTGTCCCCCGTCTTTCGGCTCCAGACTTCGACTTTCTTGACCGTCTGGTGCAGGATGTCGCGCTGCATGGGCACGTCGGCCCGTGCAAGGGCCTGCCGTAACTGTCCGAAGCGTTGAACAACCGATTCCATTCGTTCGTCAATCGTCTCCAGCAACGCGCCACGGGGCAAATTGGCGGCTTTCACCGCAGCCTCCAGTTGCACCTGACGGGCTTTCAGTTCGCGGATGGAATCCTGGACGATGGGAAGCATATCGCGGTCGACTTCCAACAACCGCTGCTTGGCTTTGCCCAACTTCCGGGCGACGGTCGCCAGTTCCTTCTCCAACTGCTTGGGCTCGGCTTGGGGTGCTTCCGTTTCGATCAGTTCCCGAACGGCGGCCCGTATGCGGTCACGGGTCCGCCTGTCCATCCAGTGTTCTTCGATGGTGGTAGCGACGGCGTCGACCAACTCGGCTTGGGGCGTGCTATTCCGGTCGCAAAGTGCGGTCCTGTCGTGTCTGCGGCAAATGTAGGCGGGCTTGCCGATGCTTCCGGACCGTCCAAACATTGGACTTCCGCATTTTCCGCACCTGACGAGTCCGGTTAGGACGTATGGCCCGCCACCGGGTAAGGGTGTCGTCTGCTTTTGACGCATTGAACGCCGCTCCTGGACGGCTTCCCAGGTCGGCATGTCAATCAGGGGCGGGTGGTGGTTGGGGATCTCGACGGCTCCGTGACAGCCGACAAAGGTGCCGATGTACGCTCGGTTGGACAGCATGTTCATCAGGGTGGTGCTTCCCCATTCCTTGCCCGTGGGCGACGGGTGCCCTTCCAGGTTCAACTGTTTCGCGATGCCGCGTAGGCTGTGGCTAGCGACATAATCGCGGAAGATTCGACGGACCAAATCGGCTTGACCGTTGGGGACCAAGCGCCCGTCCTCGCCCAGCGAGTACCCGGTGGGAATCGTGCCCAGCCAACGACCGGATTCTGCCACGCGACGTAGGCCGCGGGTGACATCCGCAGACAGCTTGTGTCGGTGCTCCGAATCGGCATGTTGCCGAATGGTGGCAGTCAGAAAACCGGCGATGCTATTCCAGTCGATACGGCCATTCTGGTTCACGCTCGCTAAGTGGACGCCCGCCTGGTCAAGACGATGCCAGTAGTAACAGGCTTCGACCGGTGGGAAACGGGAAAAGCGGTTCTGGTCCCATACCACGATGGCCTTGAAGTTCTTCCGCTTCTCGGCGTCGTCAATCAGCCGTTGGAACGCTTCGCGGCTTTCCTTCCAGCCGCTGATTCCAGCGTCTTCGTACCACGCGATGATGCTGTAGCCGTTCGCGCTCGCCCATTGCCGGATGGCGGCCTTTTGTGCGGGGATCGATGCCTCGACTTGTTGATCGGTACTGCAACGGACATATCCTGCCGCGTCGATCAACGCTAGGTCGTTGTCTTGACCAGCCGGAACTCGTTTGCTACGCTGCGGGGTAGCCATGATGTGAACCTTCTTGTCAGGTTTACGTGATGGTGATGAGCCGCGGTCGGTGTGCAACCACCGAAAGCGGCTCGCTCATTTTTACC
Organism: Planctomycetaceae bacterium; assembly: GCA_007124535.1. GTDB lineage: Bacteria > Planctomycetota > Planctomycetia > Pirellulales > Pirellulaceae > SLMF01. The sequence goes on along the minus strand of SLEY01000050.1, from coordinate 2,067 downwards.
GAAAACCCGCGCCGGTGCAAGTGGGGGCGGAGCTTCTGGGCACGCGGAACTTGGCTTGTACTCCAGCCGGAAAAGTACAATTCGGCACTTTTCGCAGAGCCCGTTGGCTTGGTAATTTTGGTAACTGTGACAATCCGAAAACGCGCGAATTGTACTTTTTCTGTCGTCTGGGCTGCCAAGGATCACCCCAGGAACGATCGCACAGTGCCGCTGACGTTCGAAGCCACCCCAGATGGTTTGCCCGATTCGGCGAGCACGTCTTGGAAGAGGGCTCGCAGTTCCCGCAGATGCTGCCCCGTGGCCGTATGAAAGATCACCGCTTCGCCCCGCCCCACGCTGGCGACCTTCCGCACCCCGAACCCCCGCCCCTTCAGCCGTCGCCGCACCTGAGACGCGCCCAGCCGGACATACAACCGCTGGCCTTGGATGCTGGTCATCGTTCGCCTTTCAAAGTGTTTCCCGTGGCTGCCGCCCGATCCTGGCGGCATGGGCTGCCTACTGGGATTGGCCCGGCGCTGGTCATGCGCTCCGCCCTCCGCTTGCGGGACTGGACCGAACTGCTGGACTACTCCACCGAACTGAAGGCGAGTCGGAAGCCCAGGAAGTCGATCCGGAACCCGGGCGTGATCCTGTAGCGGAACGCCGAGCGGCAGCTCCCGGCCGCGATGTGCCAGCTGCCGCCGCGGATCACGCGGTACGAGCCTGATTCAGGCCCCGCCGGATCCTCCAGCGGGGAGTTCGCGTAATAATCCGATGAATACCAGTCAGAACACCACTCCCATACGTTACCGTGAAGATCGTACAACTCCCACGCATTCGGACGCTTCTGACCGACACGATGCGCCCGATTCCCCGAATTTCCCCTGTACCAGGCATATTCACCCAAATCCCCCGCGTCATCACCAAAATAGTAACGAGTCGTCGTACCCGCCCGGCAAGCGTATTCCCATTCCGCCTCCGTCGGCAAACGGTAAACCCTACCCGCCTCGCCCGATTGTTCGCTGAGCCACTCGCAAAATGCCGTCGCGTCATTCCAACTCACGTTCACGACCGGATGTTCCTCCGTTTGATCAAACCCCGGACTTCCCCAATCCGCTCCACGCGTAATCAATGCACGAAAAAACTCGCGATCTCCTTCGGGAATGGCTGAAAGATCGAGGTCCCGATTCGCTTCCCGCCGCGACACCAAGGCCTCGGCATCCAGGTCGCCAGCCTCAACCTGAAGCAATACGCTTACGTCAAAGCCCCAGCCTTCCCGCTCGGCATCCGTCTCGTAACCCCTCGATTCGACGAATGATCGAAATTGGCCCACCGTCACGGCATGCGCCCCCAGATAAAACGGTCGCGTGATACGAACACGGTGCTGAGGACCTTCGTCGTCCCAACGTCCCTCCTCCGATTCCAGCGAACCCATCATGAACTCACCAGGCGGGATTAACCGAAGCTGCATACCAACCGAATTCTCAATCTCCACCTTCAACCCCAAATGCTCCGCCCAGGCCTCCTGATGAGCACGCGCCTCCTCGGCATCGAACGGGGCGATAGCCAGCGGTGGAGCCCCAGACCCGCCCCGGCTGGTACCAGCCAGTACAAACAGCGACACGCCAACCAACACGGAACCCCAAAACCAAGCTGATCTGGAAACCATCGTCATGCCTCCCGGTCCGGCAAACAGTAAGCACTCGTCGGAAGTCCCGCCACCTTCCGATTCTGTAATCGCCTCCCCCAGCCTACCAAACCCCAAGACGACCTACCACAAGGCACGGGGGGCCTGCTGAAACCCACCGAACGCAACCAGCACTCGTCCAGCGGGACTGCCCCAGTCTGCAAGCGGTGGTTCCCGCGTTTCGGCAGTCGTGCAGCCTCCGGCCATTCCGCGGCTGTTTCGGTAAAAAATGACGGTCTGGACGGGAGAGTAAGCAAGCTTCATCCTGCGAGCGAAAACAGGCGTTTTTTACGAAATCCCGTTCCAGCCCGCAAAACAACGGCTGCCGGAACGCCGCCCAACGGGTTGCATGGCGACCTCTCCAGCGTTACGCTTTACTTCCGATGGGTGCTGCGGCCTGT
>SLEY01000463.1 GCA_007124535.1 Planctomycetaceae bacterium | reverse complement strand
TTGCGGGAGGGTCGGACGCGGTAGCGGCCGGGGAGGGTATTTACCAACAATAGCCCGCTTAAAGGGCTAAAACGCTGATTCACCGCAAACCACTTCGGTCAATATGCGTTCACGGGGGACGGTCACAAATGAAGTTTTTACCCCTTGAAGCGGGCCATTGTTTATGTAACGTCCATTGTGGTTTGCGGCACGAGATTTTCCGCTGCCCCGCCCTTGCCGCCGCGTTCCCTCCGGCAAACCCACGGGGGAAAAACCATGTAGTGCTGCGGGATTAGTGGACCGCGTGCTCCGCGTGGTAAACGACATAACCCGCCTGGCGGGCTTCTTCCAGCAAGACATCGTCCGTACCCTGCACGGCCCGAATCATGAACACCTCGATCGGACTGCGCGGCAACGTCTCGCCCTCCAAGATCACCACGGGATGACCGTAGTAGCTGCGCTCGTCGGTCAACTGGGCGGGCAACCACGGACCCTGGTCCGACATACAAGCTTCGATCAACGTCCTCATGGGTGACACCCCTAAAAAAACTGGCCCCAGAAACGCCTGACTTCAATTTTATGCCGGGGGGTTGACAAAGGCAAAGCTTCATGTCGGATAATGCGAGCCCCCCTCCCGAGTGCGGTTTTCCCGAAGACAAAATGCCTTGGCCATTTCTCAATTTGCCGCGCTGCAGTAGAATCAATTGGACTTTGGGCACGCATCTTTCATTCCGACCGATTATGAACTCCGATACCCTTCCCGACCTGCTCGATTTCGCAGACTGGTTGCAGCAACACGACCCGCATGTGCAGTATCATTTGAGGTTGCTTGAGCAGATTGAACCCACGGTCATGAGGGGCTCGCCCGAAGCCAGGCAACGGCTGGCCACTCGGTTGGAACGCTGGCGATACCAGCATGTTCAGGAGCGGAGCGGATGGTTCGAGGCGATGGACCATGCCTTTCTGGACACTTTAGGGGAGGTGACTTCCCACTTGACCGGCGTCCCGGTCCGCTCACCCCGGCGAACCGCTCAAGTGCTGGAGTCGGGTTCTGCTGAGCCGGACGCCGTTGGGGAGGCATTGGCGATGCTGGCGCCGGAGCAGCCGCTGGACTCGGTGGCCGCTCGGGCTCGGGAATTGACCCAACAGCACTTTGCCGTAACGGCGTCCTCCGCCGGAGGCGAAGTTCGGCGACGTCGAATGCTGCTGTACGCGCCGCTGTACGTGGCCAGCCACTGCATCAATTTCTGTACCTATTGCGGGTTCCGCTACCCGCTGGCGATCCCCCGCCGCCACCTGTCGCTGGGAGAAGCCTGCGAGGAGATCGCTCTGCTGCAGCAACGCGGATTCGGTCATCTGCTGATTGTGGGCGGGGAATACCCCCAGTTGACCAGCACCGAATACTACTGCCGGATCGCAGCCGCGGTGGCCGAACGGGGCATCGTCCCGGCGGTCGAGATCGCTCCCCAAGGCACGGGAGCTTATGGCGAGTTGAATCGCGCGGGCGTCTGTGGTGTCACGTTGTACCAGGAAACCTACGATCCGGAACGCTATGCCCAATACCATCCCCGCGGTCCCAAGTCGCATTACCACTGGCGATTGGAAGCGCACGACCGGGCAGCCGAAGCCGGTATGGAACGGTTGGGATTAGGAGTCCTGTTGGGCTTGGCGGATCTGCGGGGGGAATTGCGGGCACTGATGCGGCACGGGGCCTATTTGCAGCAGCGTTTCCCCGATCGCACCTTGGCGTTCAGTTTGCCGCGGATTCACGAAGCGCCCCCCGATTTTGTGGTACCTCACCCGGTTTCGGATGATCAGTTAGTGCGAGCCTATTGTGCCCTGCGTGTGGTGTTTCCCACCGCGGAATTGGTATTATCGACGCGGGAAATGCCTGCCCTCCGCAATCGTTTGGCAACGATCTGCATCACCCAAATGAGTGCCGGAAGCTGCACCACCCCAGGCGGATATGCAGAGTACCCGCCCGCCAGCGGTCAGCAGTTTCCGGTAGCCGACCAGCGCAGCCCGGCGGACGTCGCCGGATGGTTGGACCAGGCGGGTTTCCACGTCGCCTGGTCCATCGACTAGCGCGCCGCCGCATCAGCTGCCGCGAGCCGCTTTGACGTCCTCGAAATCGCGCAGGTGATAATCGATGCCGACGTAGTCCAGCACGCGGCAAAGGGCTCGCAGGGCCACACCGAAACCGTCCGGTCCGCTGAACCCGCCGAACTGCCCCCCACCTTTCACATGCGGTTCCAGATCAAGGAAGACGCCCGGAATACCTCGCTGCTGCAATTTCCGCTCCAGCCCGGGGAGCATTTCCCGGAAGTCCCGCAGGATCGCTTCATGGCCGCTGTCGCCCATGTCGGCCGGCACAAAGTGCTTGAGCGCCTCCTCGTCCACATGATCCGTCTTCTGAGCGGGATGGGGATGACGGTAGTCCTTGATGTGCAACCAGCCCATGCCCGGCTTCATCGCCTTGTAGTGCTGGAACGTCTCGTCGGCCGAGCAGCCCTGGGTCACCACATTGGCGCCGTCAAAGATCAGCATCAGGGCCGGGTGGTTCACCTGACGGTAGATTTCCGCCAATAACTCGCCGCTCTGACCCACTAAATTGGCTTCCAGTTCTAACCCGAAAGTCAGGTCACTGCGGTGGCAATGTTCGGCGATCTGCCCGAGCTGATCCACAACCTGGGCCATGTGATCCCAAGGATTCGTTCCCTTGGGATGATAGAACGAGAAGCCGCGGATCAACTTGGTTTCGAACGCGTGCGCCAATTCGCAGCACCGCGACACGTCCTCGCTCAAGTACGTGTCGAAGGGGATATGCGCGTTATGCGTCCCGTCGTCGACGTCCAGCAACTTGACTTTGCCAATGGGCGAGCCGATCGACGACACGTTCAGTCCGTACTCGTCCTGCTTCTGGCGCACGGTCCGGATCTCGTCGGTGGACAATTTCATCACGTTCTTAACGCCTTGGCCGGCATCGACGAAACGGATCGTGTAGTACTGCAGTCCCAGGGTGGCAAAGGCGCAGAACTGTTGCTCGATGCTCTTGTTGCTGACGCATTCATCGGCAAAGCCGGACAAGATCACAGCGGGTTTCTCGGGCATGACAGGAATCCTTCATTCTTGGCTGGGGACAGTCTTCTCGATTCTCGGCTCGGGACGATTCACGCGTTGTCTGGTCCGCGGGCGTCCCCACTTCGGCCGGAGGGCGCCCCGTCGACAACGTCGCCATTGTCTTTGGGGCGGTGCGGCGATGCAAGGGGGCCACCAGCGGAGTGGTCCCTTCATACCGCTCGCCGGCGCCGCATTCCACGCCCCCCTTTTGTCCCCCTGCTTGATCGGGACCCTGTCTGGTGGGATACGGTCGTCTTGGTGTTCGCAAGAGCGAGGCCGATTTCCATCCGGCAACTCTTTACGTGTGCCGGCCGGATTCGTAGGATGAGGTTTCCTGAGGGCGCCTCCTTTGCAGATTCCCCACTTGGATGCGGTGTACGATGGATGGTCCGGAAGCGGTTTCGACGGAGATACTGATCGCCGTGTTGGCAGCCGTCTGCGGTGTGTTGTTGCTGATCGTGTTCGGCTTGGGCTGGGCCCTGCGGCGGCGGCGCTCTCGACCGGCGTTGCCGGAAACCGATTTGCGGATCGACGTCAGCCAATTGCCGGCAGCTGGCCCGCCGGCCGAGGGTCCGGTGCTCGAGTTTTTCGGGATGCCGGTCCGCTTGGTCGTGTTGGTCCTCGCCCCCGCGGGCCGCGGCAAACCGCTGCCGCCACGAGACCAAATGGCCCGCACGCTGGACGACCTGGTGCCCGGCTTGGCCGCCGTGGTCCTGCAACACCGGCCCCTGATCCGCGAATGGCCGGGCCAGTTGAGCACGCAGGGGTTCACCCACAGCT
>SLEY01000120.1 GCA_007124535.1 Planctomycetaceae bacterium | reverse complement strand
TGTTGGTTGGCCGGGCGCGAAAGATGCCTCGGGTCATTGAAAACGACCAGATTGCCGTGCGATTGATGATGCCCTTGAGTCTGGCTTACGATCACCGGCTGGTCGATGGTGGGACGGCGGCCCGCTTCCTGAACGAGGTCATCGGTTATCTGGAATCGCCTTCACGCCTGCTGCTGGCTCCCTGAGACGTTCCGTGCGAGAGGCTGCTATGACCAAGCGCACCAAGATCGTGGCGACGATCGGGCCCGCCAGCGGGTCTCCGGCCTGCATCGGCGAACTGATCGATGCGGGGGTGGATGTGTTCCGCATCAATTTCTCTCACGGCACGCCGGAAGACCGCAAGGGTTACCTGCGGGACATCCGGGCGGTGGAAGCGGAGAAGCGGGTTCCGGTGGCGATTTGTGCGGATCTCTGCGGGCCGAAAATCCGCGTGGGGATGATCCGCGACGACGGGGTGGAACTGAAGACCGGTCGCGAATTGGTCATCCAGCGCGAACCGGTCGAAGGGACGAACGAGCGGATTTCGACCACGTTGCACGAACTGGTCGATTTGGTGGCCGTGGGCGACCGCATCCTGCTGGCCGATGGACGTCTGCGGCTGGTTGTGCGGGACATCGCCCCACCCGACTATTTCGTCTGCCGGGTCGAAATGGGAGGCTGGTTGACCAGTGGCAAGGGGGTCAATCTTCCCGACAGCGACCTGCCGCTGTCCCCATTGACCGAAAAGGACCGCCAGGATTTGGATTGGATCGTCACCCGCGATATCGACTTTGTGGCCCTTTCGTTCGTTCAGCGGGCCAGGGATGTGCAGGAGTTGCGGACCGTGCTGCGCGATTCCGGCAGCGAGGCGCAGATCCTTGCCAAGATCGAGAAGCCTCGTGCCTTGAAGGAGATCGACACGATCATCGCCGTGGCCGATGCGATCATGGTGGCCCGGGGTGATTTGGGCGTCGAGATGGATCTGCCGACCGTTCCCATCGCCCAGAAGAGCATCGCCCGGCGTTGTGAAGCGACGGGCACCCCCTGCATCATCGCCACCGAGATGCTGGAGAGCATGATCCAATCGCCCACCCCGACGCGGGCCGAGATCTCCGATGTCGCCAACGCGGTGCTGGACCATACCGACGCGGTCATGCTGTCCGCCGAATCGTCGATCGGCCGGTATCCGCAGCCCAGCGTGCGTGTGATGCGCGACACCCTGCTGGTGGCCGAAGAGTACCAGGACCAGCAGGCGCCGGCTTCCGGAGTCGACTTCAGTGAACCCGTGATCACCGCGGCACTGGCCGGCGCGGTGCGGCAGATCATCCAGCGCCAGCCGATCGCCGCGGTCGTCGTGCTGACGGCCAGTGGCAGGACGGCCCGCTTGATCGCCAAGAATCGCCCCCCATGCCCCATCCTGGCACTGTCCTCCGAGCCGCGTACCGTACGCCGCTGCTGCCTGTACTATGGCACCGTGCCGCGTCAAGTCGATCATTTCCAGACCGTCGATCACTTGATCCAGGTCGCTTCGGCCTTTTGCCGGGAAGCCGGTTTGGCAGAACGCGGGCAGTATATCTTGATCCTGGCCGGCCATCCCATCGGCACCCCCAGCGTCACGGACGCCCTGGTGATTGAGCAGGTGGTCTGACCGGGTGGAGGAACGGGTCGGATTCAGTACGTGCCGTCGGTCACCTGAAAGTGCGTGGGTTTGTCCAGGCTGGCTCCGCCGCGGGCGACCCAGGCCGCCGTCCAGCGGATCATTTGCTCGACAGGAACCCGGATCGGGCCCAACCATTCCTGCCCTTGGCGGCCGTCATTCAAATACGCCTGGCAGGTCTCCTCGCCCGAGAACCGGACCGGCCGATCCAGCAGTTGCCCGAACCGCTCCGCGATCTCGCGTACGGACCGGATCTCAGGGCCCGCCACATTGATCACCCGCGCCGGCGCCTCGGTCCGCGCCAACGCGGCCAACGCCATCGCATTGGCTTCCGCTTGCCAGATCACATTGACGGCGGGGATGGAGATGTCGACCGGCTGGCCGGCCCACACCTGCCGCGCAATGTCCACCAACACCCCGTAACGCATCTCGGTAGCGTAGTTCAATCGAAGCAGCGCGGTGGGCGTCTCCTGGACCTGGCAGAAATACTCGAAGATCCGCTCGCGGCCAAGCACCGTCATGGAATACTCGCCCACCGGTTCCAGCCGATCCGTCTCGCGCGAACCGCTGCTGGTGGCAGGAACCATTCCGTAGACATTGCCACTGGAAAACGCCACGATCCGACTCTTGCAAAACTTGCGGCAGACCAGGGCAGGGGAATAACAATTCAGCGCCCAGGCCAGGGACGGATTGCGGCTGGCGCCGAATTTCATGCCTGACATGTAGATCACGTTCGGTACTTCCGGCAATCCCGCCACCGCAGAATCGTTCAGCAAATCGCACGCCAGCGTTTCGACTCCCCAGGAATCGAGCCGCTCGGGCAACGTGGGGTCGGAAAAGCGCGACACCCCGATCACCCGCCGGGGGCGGCCCGCTTGCTGCGAGGCCCGCACCGCCATCCGGGCTAACGTCGGGCCCATTTTGCCACCCACCCCCAACACCATCAGATCGCCCTCCAGTTCGCCGAGTACTTCCACGGCACGCTCGCTGGGCTGGCTGAGTCGATCTTCCAATTCCTCCGTCGTGCGGGGAGCCAAGTCCGGCATGGGGGGGGTTCCTTGGCGATTCTGTCCAGTGAGGGGGAAACGCGCTGCCCCGGCGGCGGGCGCGTCACAATCGGGTCCGCCGACTAGCATACGTGGTTTGCCAGCGCAGGAAAAGTGCCGCACGCTTCCGAATCGGGACGGGACCATCCACGAAAGTCCCGCGTCACCCCCTATTCCTGATCCGAAAAGATCAGGAATCCCGGCGACGCGTTCCCGAGCCGAAGCGTTCCCAGTTCCAACGGGTCGCATCCGTGACCTTGCCAAATAGGCGAAATGGGGCAAGCAGGTTGGCCTTCAACGTCGGACGCGTCTCCCGGACCTGCAACAGGAGCAGGGTGACGTCATCCTGCGACAAATTGGTGGTATCTTCAGTCAAAATCCGTTCGAGCAGATTGGAAATCAACTCGGCCGGTCGCGAAGCGTCCAACTGGCGCACCATTGCGAGGACCCCTTCGGAACCGAGTAAACTGCCGCGGCGATCACACGATTCAATCACGGCATCACTGAATGCGAGCAGCAGGTCGCCGGGATCGAGGCGTGTTTCGGTCAGCATGTAGTCGGTTTCTCGAATGACGCCCAACGGCATGTCCACGGGCGGGCCCGGTTGCGGCTCCGGCCGCTGGATCAAAGACCAGTGCCGTTCGGCGGCTCGATAGAGCAGGGGAAAAGGGTGTCCCGCGTTGCACAGGGCCAGGGATCGACGGGGGGCGAAATAGGTTCCCACCAGAGCGGTCGCAAATCCCCCCTGTTCGGTTGAGTCCGAGAACTGCTGGTTCATGGAACGGACCAGACGGGTTTGCTGGATCAAGTTGATATTCTCGCGCATCAGGTCGCGCAGGTAGCGGGCCGTGTCGGATGCTCCCGCCCCATGCCCCATAACGTCCGCCAGCAGAAACCGCGTGATCCGCCCGGAGGCGCAGGAGGACAAGTAGTAGACGTCTCCCCCACTGGAGGCCTGCAAGTGGGGACGACTGAAAACCCAGGTGGCGAGTCCGGGCATCGTGAAAACCCGGTTCGTTTCGCGATTTCCCCCCCAAACTTCCATGCACTGCATTCGCTGCGGTTCGGGCTCCCCCCGGACCGTTGTGTCGATAGCGTTCATGGCTACTCCATTTGCGAGAAGTCCTTCCTTTATACTGTCCGCGATTTCAATTTATCAGGGGGTATTGCGAAAATTATCCGAATTTTTTGCGGAAAATGAT
>SLEY01000265.1 GCA_007124535.1 Planctomycetaceae bacterium | reverse complement strand
GGTCACGTCGCCATCGTTGTCGAATTCGAACACGGCCGTCGTCGGACTGGGCGCATCGTCGGTGATGATGAACGAGCCGCCATCGGCCAACTCGTTGCCCGTCAGGGCCTCGACCGTCAACACCGATCCCGTATCGAATTCGAACTGCACCCCGTCCACGATGAACGTGTCGCCGTCCAGCAGGGTCAGGGGATTGGGTCCGACCGGGTTGACGTCGAAGTAGAATTCGGGTCCCGAATCGAATTCGAAGGTCACATCGGGCAAGCCGTCGCCCGTCTCATCGACATGGAAGATGTCTCCGTCCTCGACCGCGAACCAGGTCGTGCCGTCCTCGTCGATGATGGTGGCATCGACGCCGGTGACCATCGTATTACCGCCCGCGTCGGGGAAGGCGTCGACGGTGGTGTCCAGGGCCCCGCGATCGCGGATCTGGGTCCCGCCGGCGACCAGGATCCCGCCGTCCGAGCGGTCACCCAGTCCGGGCGGATTGAGCGCTTCGCCGGTCGTCGGATTGAATTCGAACAGGATGTTGGCGGGGTTCGGGATCCCGACGGCGGTGGAGATGATTTCGCCGGTTTCCGGATCGACGAACGTATCGCCGCGGGTGCCGATGGCAAAGCCGCGGACGCCCCGCTGCAGCCAATCGGCTTCGGCGTTGTTGAAGGTCATGGCTTCGAAGAAGACGCCCACGCCGTTCTCCCCGCTACGGACGGAATCCGTGCGGTCGGCCGGATCGGCCTGGTAGGTCTCGATGCCGTCATCTCCCAGGTTCGAAGCGAGTTCCGCAGGGTTCAGGCCGCCGGGATTGATTTGCAGGTAGTTTCCGGCGGTATTGTCGTTCCGGGGGGCGGTGATTGGGGTGGTGTAAGCGAAGATGCCGCCGTCATTGTCTTCATCTTCCGTTCCGAGTCCCAGGCCGCGGGGGTCCATCGCGATGTCCCGGACCCGCCCGGTGAAGGCCCCGATCCGGCTCTCCGTCACGCCCGTAAAGGGATCGACGGACAGCAGTTCCGTGCGATTGAGGAACCCGCCAGGCTGCGAAACGAACATGGTGACGTCGCCCAGCGAGAACGGCTGGATCGCCGGGCGCGAGACGAACACGCTCAACTGATCCGTGCCCTCGGTCGCCAACTGGCGGAGGTCCGGAGCCCGCTCCTGAAAGGTCGGTCGCAGGAGCGGGGTCACCTCCAACTCGCTGGTGAGGAAGTCGGTCCTGGTCACTTCCTTCAGGAGCGTCAGCGTAAACACGCTCTCCCGCAACTCGACCTCCCCCGTCACCGGATGCGGCAGGGCGACCAGCGAGGAAATGATCACCGGTTGGCCCGGCGTGGGCATCCAGTCGGGATCGTCCCAATCGAACTCGTCCTCGATGTCCCGGTTGGACTCGTGAGGCGGGTCTTCTTCGATGGCCAAGGCGATGGCCTCGCCGATCTCCACCGCCGTGGCATCGAACCGGAAGGGCACCGGCACATGGGAACCGCGGACCTCGCCATCCAGCGTGAACTCGTAGGTCTTCCAGTTCCCCGCCGCATTCGTGATTGTGAACGTCTCGCCGTGACGCAACTGGTTGCCCGCCGGCGGGAACAGGGTCACCCGATCCCGGTCTCCAAACAACACGGGGATCGTCGGCGCATGGGCCGTGGTGTAATCCAAGCTGGAGCCGATGCGGTCTTCGGCGATCCGATCGACGGAATTGATCGGTTCCAGCCGCACCAGCGGGTTGGCCGCCGCCGGATTCAAGAACTGCTCCATTTCGGCCGGCAACACGGCATTGGACGAGACGGCCACATAATAGCGGCCCGGGGTAAAACCGCTGGCCGGCAACTGGACCGTGCCGATGTACGGGTCCAACACCCCGACCGAACCGCGCGCCAGATCCGAAATGCCGGTCCCCGGCCCCGCCGGCCGATCGTCGGGCGTGTTCGAATCGCCGCCGATCAGGACCAGACGGCCCAGATCGTCGAACACCCACAGATTCGTATTCGGGCGAGCCATGCCGTCCGCATAGTCGATGTCGAATACGGCCGCCAAATGCCGCGGATCCTCGGAATCCTCACCCCGGATGGAATCGTAACGGACCTCGAACTCGTACCAGTCCACATCGTCGTCCGTGAACAGGGTTCCCGCCACACTGAGGGTGCCGCGGTCGGTGTTCAATAAATTGCCCAAGGGCTGAGCGTCGGCCAACTCGTTGTTGTTGTCACCCGTGGGCGAGTCGGGATCCACGATCTCCGCCGCTTCGCCCGTCAGCGGCGAGCGGCCGGGAAGCCCGACCAGTTCGATGCCCGTGGTCGCATAGCGGATATCGGCCCCGTGGATCAGCGAGCCCGGCCGCTCGACCATCTCCTGCAGCCGGATCTGCAGCTGATACATGCCCTTCGTCAACCCGCCGCGAAGGTTGTCCAAATCACCCGGCTCGGTATTGCTCCGCACCCGCACGTGATACAGATTCGTGGTCCCTGCCGAGCCGGGCAGGATCACCCGCATGCCGGCGTCCCGCGGGTTGGTCGAGTCGAAATCGCGGGACAGGAACGGCGAGCGGGGGAGCGGATTCACCTGGTGCTGACCCAGCGGGGTGGCATAAGTCAACAAACCGGGATCCTTGGCTTCCTCCAAGGAATTGACCGAACGGGCCAGCACGCGCCCCGTGTCGTCGATCAATTCCAGTACCGTGTCCAAGCTGCCCGATGTGCGGTCGATGTCGAACCAGACCTCGGTCCCGGCCACGGCGTCAAAGCTGTAAACATCGACATCGGCCGGGCGATTGAGCGAGCCGTGGACCTCGAAACCCAGACGGCGGACGTCGTCACCGGCTTTCTCGTGCGGCGCCAAATGCCCGATGTACTGGGACGTCTCGGGCGTGTCGTTGATCCCGCCCTCCTCCGGATCGCCCGTCTCCCGCTCGCGGACCACCGCCACGTTGCGGTCGTGGCTGTACTCCTCCAACCGCACACTGTCCCAGTCGCCGGAGAAATCGGCCTCCAGCGTGGTCGGGTCCTGGTAGACCAAACTCAAGTAGGTCGTCACCGTGGCGCTCGTCGCGCTGGGATCGACCGACCACGCGAAGGCGGTGGTCACGTCGCCCGGACCATAGACCAGGCCCAGATCGGGATCGTGGAAAGGCGCCAGGGTGGTGATGTCCACTTCGCCCGTCCGGCTGAACTCGGCCGGCTGCGGACCGAGCGGTTCGTCCTCGTCCGGCTCGCCCGCCGGGGGCAGCAACCGGCCCGTGATGTCCGTCTTCAGATTGGGGAAACTGCCGGCCGCCCAGCCGTCCCAAGTGGCGTTGACCAGTTGGGGACCCGGCTCGTAAATCCCCCCCTGGCTGTAACCGATCCGCTCGATATCGTCCAAAGTGAACACCTGGAAATCGGGCGAATCCGATTCGATCGGCAGATACAACAAGTTGTCGTTCCCGCCCAGGAGATCCGCATCCAGGTAGTTGATGTAGCGCAGATCGCCCAAAGCCGCTTCGCTGTTGAACGAGACCTCGTTGAACAACGTCGGCAGGCCGTTCAGGAAGTAGCTGCGCACCGTCCATTCCACGGGCCCGTTCTGGCCCATGAACGTGCCCCGGCTGGTCACTTCATCCGGACCGGTCCAGGTGGGCGGCTGGGTGATCGTGGTGGCTCCCAGATTGATCCCTTGGCCGGGCAGGCCGACGTCGATGTAATTCAAAAAGTCGAAGATGAAGCTGGCGTTCTGGAACAACTGGGTGTTGCCCTGGGCCGTGACTCGCTCGATGCCGCCGCCCCCGGCCCGCGGTTGGAACTGGAAATGACCCGGGATGTCGCCCGGAACGTTGTTGTCGATCAGGGTCCCCTGCGGCACGTCCGGCAACGTGGGCAACAAGGGCATGCCCTCGGGACTGAAATCGCGGACCGCGTCGTTGTTCGTGTCGAACAG
>SLEY01000188.1 GCA_007124535.1 Planctomycetaceae bacterium | reverse complement strand
GCGGCGGCCGAAGGACTGGAAGTGGCGGCGATCGAAAACTTCGATCCGGCCCACTGGTCCGACATCCTTCTGGACGGTCCTCGCAAGCGGCAGCAGCTGGAGGACCTGAAAACGATCATACGCCGCTTGGGTAAAGTGGGCATCCCTGTTATGGGGTACAATTTCTCGCTGGCCAGTGTCTGGGGCCATGTGGTGGGGCCCTGGGCACGAGGCGGAGCGATGTCGGTAGCTTTCCGGGGACCCGGCGGCCCTCGCGAAACGCCGATCCCCAACGGTCAGGTGTGGAACATGGTTTACGATCCCGATGCAGCGCCGGGGTTTATCCCGCCCACCGACCATGCGCAACTCTGGTCCCGGGTCCGGGAGTTCTTGGAGACTTTGGTGCCGGTGGCTGAAGAAGCGGGAGTGCGATTGGCCGCCCACCCGGACGATCCGCCCCTGCCGACCTTGCGCGGCACCCCGCGCCTGGTTTACCAGCCGCAGATGTACCAGCGGCTGTTGGACTTGGTGCCAAGCCCGGCGAACGCCTTGGAATTCTGCCTGGGCACGATCGCCGAGATGTCCGAGGGAGATGTATACCAAGCCACCCGGCAATATGCCTCGCAAAATGCCCTCGCCTATGTTCATTGCCGGAACGTGCGGGGCAAGGTGCCGAACTATGAAGAAGTGTTTATTGACGAGGGGGATATCGACGTACTCCGGGTCTTGCGAATCCTGGCCGACTGCGGGTACGACGGCCCGATTGTACCCGACCACACCCCGTCGCTGACTTGCGACGCGCCCTGGCATGCAGGAATGGCCTACGCACTGGGGTATCTGCAGGCCGCCGTGCGAAGTGTCAGAACGAACGCCGACAAATGCCCTACCTCGATCGAGGGGCGCCACCTTGCTACCTGAACCGATCCAGGTATAAAGCAGGTCGAGGTTCTTTCCCAACTCTGCTCCGCAAACCAATGGACGAGGAAGTACATTCCCATGACGGCCACCCTTTTGGACGGCAAAGCGATCGCCGGACAGATCCGTAACGAACTGGCCACCGAACTGCACGCCTGGACCAGCCAGCACAACATCCAACCCTGCCTGGCCGCGGTGCTGGTCGGCGAGGATCCGGCCAGTGAAATCTATATTCGCAGCAAGCGGCGAGCGTGCGAGCGTACCGGACTGACCAGCCAACTGCACCGCTTGCCCGAGGATGCGTGTCAGAGCGAATTGCAGTCGCTGATCGACACCCTGAACCATGATCCGGCGGTGCACGGGATCCTGGTCCAGCTGCCGTTACCCAGTCACTTTCAGGAACCGACCATTCTGGACGCGATAAACCCCTTGAAGGATGTAGATGCCTTCCACCCGGAGAATGTGGGGCGAATTTCGCAAGGCCGGCCCCGTTACCTTCCTTGCACACCCCACGGGATCCAGCAGATGCTGCATCGAAGTGGGTTGAAGACTTCGGGAAAGCATGCGGTGATCATCGGGCGCAGCGATATTGTCGGCAAGCCGATGGCGATGATGCTGATGAATCGCGATTCGACCACCGGCGCGGCGACGGCCAACGCGACCGTCACCGTCTGCCACACCAGGACGGCCGATCTGCCGCAGCAGACTCGCCAAGCCGATATCTTGATTGCGGCCATCGGACGTTCGCGATTCGTGACCGCGGACATGGTGAAACCCGGGGCGGTGGTTATCGATGTGGGGATGAACCGAGCGGACGAAGGTTTGTCGGGAGACGTGGACTTTGACGCCGTCAAAGAGGTGGCGGGCTACATCACCCCGGTGCCGGGAGGCGTCGGTCCGCTAACCGTCGCCATGCTGCTGTACAATACGTTTCTGGCTGCCAAGATCCAGCAGGCAATGCCTTAGGCTGGACACCCCCCCCGAGGGATGGTAATTCCTGCCCCACGACCATTATCGATATCGGGGTCGGGCGTGCGATGAGAGCAGTACTTGACCGGCAATCGCTGCAATCCGCTGCCTGCTGCCTTCCGCAACGATTTGTTCAACAGGTCACGGCCGTGGAACGTACCGTACCTCCGGTATCGTTCTTTATCCAAGCCCCGCTTCCGGTTTCACCGGGGAATTCAAAACCCGTAGGAAGCGGTGAACTCCAGAACGACGGCCTCGCCCGGCAATTTGTCTTGGAAGTGCGTCTTCCAGTGGCCCAGTTCCATACCGACGAGAAACTGGGGGGTGAGACGGTAGCGGAGGTTGCCGAACACGAAGCGGTTCTGCGTGCGGCCGCCGGGTGCGATGTGGGAATCCCGCGGGTCATCGATCCCGAAACCGGCTCGGCTCTGCAGACGAGGCGTCCAGTCGTACCAGAGTTCGGCCCAACCGCCGCTGGCCTGGATCGGACGGCGGGTCTGCGGGTTGATCCCCTGCATCACGCCTCCCCGATGGCTGCTGAGGTTCTCGCCCGTAAAGAATTCACCCTGGAACCCCAAGTGGTCGGTCAGCGAGAACTGGAGGTCGGCGTTGACGGACCAGGTGCGCAGGCGGGCGTCGTCCACCGCGGGTAAATCCGCCATTGCGGGAAAGTCGAATCCCTGGCGACCCACATGGCTGGAAACGCCGAAGGTCAGCGGCAAGCGATCTCCTGCCGACTCACCCAGCGTCCAGCCGGCACGCATTTGCACTTCCGGCTGAGCGGTCGATTCGCTGAAGGCGATCTGATCCAGGGCGATGTCCTGGGCAATCGCCGCCTGCAGGGTGATTTGCGACGCGTCATGGAAACGCAAATAGCGCTCATAACGGATTTGAGCGCGGCGGTAGCCGAGATTCCCGCCCCCCCAGCCGACCGCATAGGTCAGCGTTCCCGGCACCAACGGCGATACCACATCCCAAGTCTGACCGGCCATCAAGCGGAAGTCCTCGTCTCGGATCTCGGCATACGCGTGCCGCAGTTGGATACCCGGTTGGTTCTCCGGCGCGCGGACGCCCCGGCCGTCCACGGAGCCCCGCGCGTTGTGAAAGTCGATTTCGAACTGGGCCGCGCTCGACGCTCCATGAAACGCCGGAACTTCCGGGCCCTCGATGTTCAGTCCCACCCGACTCCGCTGGACATTGAGCACGAAATCGGATTCCCCCTCGTCCGTTTCCGAGAAGACATACACGATGAACTGTCCCGGCGCAAGACGCGAGGTCGTGTAAATGGCGCTTCCCCACAACATACCATACGGGACGATCCGATAGTCGCCCTTCGTCCAGGCCAGTTCGCGCATTTCTTCGCGCAGTTCGTCCTCCGTCCACGTTTCGGCTGGCGGGAAATCCGTCCGCTCCTCGTTTTCCAACGTGACCGTGCCCTGCGGGTTGTCCAAAGCTCGCGCCACCGAACCGGGGAACACGAAAAGAACCGCCATAATCCTGGCGATCCTCCACCATCGTGCTGGGGCTTGGGCGTACATCACCACCTTCATCGTCAAAGGACACCATTTTCCAGGGGGGCTTCATGCCGGTCGCACACCGGCCAATCACCCTATTCCCTTCGGCTTTTTTTATCGGCAAAATCCAATTTTTCGATATGATCGTTACTTTCGGTCCATCCGAAAGACAGCTCGACCAAGGAAAACGGCGGAAAACAACAGCCGCTCCCGCGGTTCCCAACGCCCCACCGCACGAATCCGCGATCCCCTCGATCATACCGATTGCCACCTATCCATTCTCGGGCACGCTCTCATCTTGCGAAACTCGGCGTTGCGCGGTTAAGCTGACACAAGCGAACAAGCGGGATGACCAAGCGAATGATTACCGCACGCAGTTGAGGATGGCACAATTCGGCAGATCGTTAAACGAGCCAATCACTGCCGCGCGCGGTATCACGGAGCCGACTCCAACGGCAGGAACTCGATTATGCCTATCCACGATTGGCGGCACGTCAAAGCGGGTATTTTCCACCATTTCCATCATGCTTGGATCGAG
>SLEY01000532.1 GCA_007124535.1 Planctomycetaceae bacterium | reverse complement strand
CGATGTTGAGCGTGAACACCGGCCGCCAGATTTTATGGAGTGAAAATCTGACTCCAGGGGGACCACGCTTAGTCGCTTAGAAGGCGGATTGGCTGGGTGTCCCCATTTCCATCCCCATTTTCAGACCCCTCCGACCGAAGGTCTCCCGCGATGGGGGAGACCTTCGGTCGGCCGAGTGGCTCGGTCAGAGACCGGCCACATCGTTGCGGGTAGATCATTTCCTGCGGGTTGCCTTACCTGGAAGCCAGCCGGGCAGGGGGCGTCACGCCGACTCCTGCCGCTTGATCACAAATCCCAGCATCATTCCCGCCATGTGGGTGCCTGAGTCGAGGCAGGACAGGCCTTCTGCTTCGATCCACGCTTCGATCTCTCGTGGCTTGTAAAAGTGGGCGACCGGACTCAGAAACTTGTCGTCAAAATCGGCCGCGGCCTGCGCGTAGGGTACGCGGATGACTTGGCGACTGGCCAACCAGACGATCGGCACGTACACCGCGGCGTACAGCGGGATGAAGACCGCGCGGAGCAGCCATCCAAAACCGCGACGGGAGAGCGTCCGAAACAGACCTCCGACATACGTGTATTGGGATAATAGATGCTGTTGCGATTGTACACCGACAGAAACATCCCCCCACCCGGTCGAAGTAAGCGCGCCAACTCGTGAAACGCCCGGCGGGGGTTCGGCGTGTGATGGATCACCCCGGTACAAATGACAAAATCCGCAATCTCGTTCCGAAAAGGCAATGCCAGGACGCTGCCGTTGACAAAGGGGGCGAGGACGCGCTCCCGCGCCGCCATCAGCGTGCGCTGCGACAGGTCCACGGGGATGGCCTGCACGCCCCAGTAGCGCTGGGCGAAGACCACATTGCGGCACGATGCGCCGCAGCCCACGTCGATCAAGCAGCGCCAGTCCCGCGGGTCGAACTGCCGCTCCACCTGTCCGAGGAGCGTCGTCGCGCGCACGTGCTCGAGAACGGCATCGCTCATGCAGTCAAAATGATGCGCGTCGTAGTGCGATTGCACCGTTCGGCTCACATCCAACTCGACCGCCGTCACGCGATGTGCGAAGTCGGGACCCGCAGCCTCGGTCGCGGGCGACGCGTCATCCCCGCTGGCGCTCGACCGAGCCCCGGCAGCGGACTTCTCAGACAACGGGACGTCGACGGCCGCGGCGGCCATCCCCGCAGGTGCGGGTATCGCCTCGTCCACAAGGAGAACCGGTATGCCCGCGATCACCGGATAGACTCGGGCGCCGTTCTCCGTGACGAGCCCCGCCTCGAGCGGTTCCGTCACGATCCGCCCCAACCGCGTCTTGACCTCGCCGGCAGCAATCGCTTGATTAAGCTGTTGCAAAACACCCTCATCAGCTAAGTGAAGGCGACAGCCGTCAAGGGGACAGGCGAGAATCTCAACCATTTGAGGGTCGATCATGGCACCACCGTTACTGTGTAAGTCGTTCGATACGAATTTTGAACGCCGTCCGCCAAGACGGCAACCCTCCTGGAGGCTTACTGGCCCGTTTTCTGACACTTTTCTGCCACGGACCGCTTGTTTTACTTCTTGTGGGGGTGATCTGGGTCGCGACAAAACTGCTCTGGACGCCCAACCGCGTTTCTGACACACTCCCCATCGCTTGTCGTCAGGCGCCCGGCGCCTGCTCGCTGCTCCACTGGCTTTGTCACCATCGAGGAGATTTTGCCGTGAGTCGGATACGGTTGACCTGGGGGCTCGGTTGCCTCCTGTTCGCAATGGCGGTGAACCCCGCGGGGGCGGAAGAAGCATGCTGGTTGCAGGACCCTTTCACGGGGCCGCCGAGTTGGCAGCCGGAAGGTTTCATCCTGCCGCCGCTGGAGTGGGAGGAGGATCCGTGGCGGATCCAGCGGGGCCAGATGCCGGGTGCGGGCGCCTGGCAGCGGATCTCGGATGGAACTCGCAGTTTCTCTCGAGGTACCCGGGATTTCTTCTCCCGCACCTACGATGCGCTCACCCCGTGGGAAACGGAAAACCAACGCCGCAGGCGCCAAGCGGCGCAGCGCTCCGGACGCCGTCCCGAACCCCGTTCGATTTGGAGTCGGCTGTTCGTTCCGGAACCGGAGCCCAGGCCTCCCCAGACGGTTAGCGAGTGGCTATCCCAACCGCGGCCCTGAATCATGACCCTCTCGGCTAGGGGTTCTCTCATGGCAAGCGGCGGCGTTACAACGGTTTTTTCCGGAAAAATCCGCGGGAACGGCACTCCAGCCCAGGAGCGGAACACGCTTTGCTTGCTTTGTTTATCTTTCCTATGTTATTATGGCATGATAGATTTGCCTAATGGAAACATTTCTCCGCAGTGTGGAAGGTTGAGGTAGTCCAATGGTTTGGCGACGATGGTGGATAGCGGGACTGGTCGTGTCCGCGGCTTGGCTGACCGCAGCTCAGGCTCAGGCGCAGCAAGGTCAGGGTGTCGAGGTGGATGCGGCGGGCGTGTTGCGAACACGGGTCGTCCAGGACCCGACCGGGATGCTGGGTCGGCAGCGGTTGGCAGCCGCTCGTGCCAGCTTGGACCCCGAAGTCGCCCGGCCCAGTCCGATGCGAATGGTCTCACTCACACGCTTGGAACAACTGGCGGGCGAGCGGATGGCGACCGGACAAGGTCTGCCCGATGACATGCGTTATTTGGCCGGACTCACCCGCCTGCGACACGTCTTCGTCTATCCGGAGACCGGAGAAATCGTCATCGCGGGGCCGGCCGAAGGCTACGTGCCCGACATTACGGGCCGGGTCGTCGGCATGCAGACCGGGCGAGCCGTATTGCAGCTGCAGGATCTGGTGGTCGCCCTGCGAGCCTATCCGCCGGGAGCTTCGCAGATGCCGGCACTGGTGGTTTCGATCGACCCCAGCCCGGAAGGCCTGGAGCGGATGCAGCAGTTCTTGATGAATCTGGGCGGACAAGCCGTGCCGGCAGACACCCCGCGGATTGTGGCCGGTTTGCAAGAAAGTCTGGGCCTCCAAACCGTACGAATCGAGGGGATTCCCGCCCGCACCCATTTCGCCCAAGTGATGGTCGAAGCCGATTATCGGATGAAACTGATCGGAATCGGGCTGGAAGAACCCCCGGTACGGATCCCGAGCTACGTATCGCGAGCCAATCCGCGAAACATCGCCCGCAATGCCCTGCAACGCTGGTACTTTACGCCGAATTATGAATGCGTGCGGGTCAGCGAAGACGAACTGGCCATGGAACTGGTCGGCGACGGCGTGCAATTGGTCAACGAAGACCAGTTGGTTCAGGCAGGGGGCGATCGGGTGGTGTCGGGCCGGGTGGATCGCGCCAGCCAGGCGTTTGTCCAAGCGTTTACCCAACGCTATCCCGAATTGGCCGACCGCGAACCGGTCTATGCCCAACTCCGCAATCTGATCGACTTGGCCATCGCCGCCGCCTTCATGCAGGAATACGACTATTATGGCCAGGCCGGCTGGCATGCGGAAGTGTTTCGCGATGAGCAGCGGTTCCCCGTCGAAACGTATCCGGAGCCGAAGCAGGTGGAAACGGCCGTAAACGCGATATGGCGGGGCAACACGCTGATGACGCCGATCGGCGGTGGGATCAGCATCCGCCCCGATCTGGCACTCACCTCCGCCAGCCTTTTGCCCGACGAAGACGGTTTCCTCCGTGATCTGCGCCAAGAAATCGATCGCGAAGACCTGGATCCCGAACGCTGGTGGTGGGACTGACCGTCCTTCCGTCCAGCGAGACTGTCCAGCGAGACTGCCCAGCGAGACTCACCCCAACGGGCATCGGCACGATTCCAAAGCGGACCATTGTTGGTAAATACCCTCCCCGGCCGCTACCGCGTCCGACCCTCCCGCAAGCGGGAGGGTGAAGAGTAGCATGATTTCACCTCCCCTCCGGGGAGGTCGGACGCGGTAGCGGCCGGGT
>SLEY01000116.1 GCA_007124535.1 Planctomycetaceae bacterium | reverse complement strand
TTCGACGTCGCCGGTTCGCTGAACCAAGTTTTCAATCTGGGCGTGATCGCGCAAGAATTGGGCTTGGAGGGCGAGACGCTGGCCTTTGACCCCCAGACCAAGCGCTTTGTGGATCACGAAGAGGCAAACAAACTGCTGAACTGGCCCCCTCCGCGGGAAGGATGGGAACAGTACTACCAGCTGTAACCCGCCGGCCGCCAAGGGTCGAGTTCCAAACGAAGCGGACCGTGCGCCGCGGAGCGCACGGTTCGTTCCCACGCTAGCTGCTGACAACGGAAAAGGGAACGGATCATGAAACGAGTCGGGATGCGAGCGGTTGTGGGCTTGGCCGGGCCAGCTTGGCTGGTCACGGCGTGGGCCAGTATGATGGGGGCATCGCTTTCGCCAGCGTGGTCGGAGGACCGGGCCAAGCCGCCGAACGAAACGGCTCGTCAAGCCGTGGAGTCGCTCCAGCTGGAAATCGGTGAAGACCATTACTGGACGGAAGACGGCGTTCTGGCACGCGGGGTGGTCTGCCTGCGCGATTACGACTGGGCGGATCAGGAGCCCTGGGTGGCGCCGTTCGAGTACGAGTGGCTGCTGCAGACCAAGCGGACGCGGGTCGAACCGATCCCGCGCTATACGGTGGAAATGGTCGCCGAGCACGCCCGCCGCTTGCGCGAACTGCCGTGGGTTCAGCCGTCTGCGAAGGCGGATTCGCATTTGGTGCTGGGCCAGTCGCATGGCTGGCCGGAAGACAAACCGCTGGAGGGGTGGCAGATGGGCGATCCCACCGTTCCGCCACAAAATGTGTTCGGCTACGTGATCACCGACCCGGACCGTCCGGACGTTTTCCCGACGGAAGCGGGCGAAACGCGAAAGCTGCGCGTCGTGCTGGTGGCCGGCAATCATCCGGTCGAAATGCACGGCGATTGGGCCCTGCACGGGATGATCTCGTTCCTGGTCAGCGACGATCCGCGTGCGGCCACGCTGCGGCGCAAGGCGGTGTTCTATGTGTATCCGATGGTCAATCCGGACGGTCGTTCCCTGCAGGTGCGCCGCCCGACGGTACCGCCCGACTTGTGGGTACGGACGCGGGGCAACCCGGAGCTGCATGACTCCGGCGAGGGGGACCATAATCGAGTCTGGACGACCGGCGACCGCTTTTCGACGATCCGGCTGGTCACTTCCGCAATGCGCGCGGACACGGGAGGGCACGCGGATTATTTGTGGGATTTCCACGGTGGCTACCCGCACAATCCGGGTGACTATCGGACCACAGCCGGAGGGCATGAGTCGCCTTACGCGCGGGCGCTGGAGGCGCGCCAAGCTCCGTATCCCGAGGTGCTGCGGCGGACTTCGTCCGGTGCCCCGACAATGTTGCGGACGTGGGCGATGACCTCCGAGGGCCTGAACATCCCTTATTCGTTTACGTTCGAGCCGGGTTGTCAATTGGACAAGCGGGCCATTTTGCGGGCGGGCAAAGCGCTGGCGCTGGGCTTCTACGACGTGGTCACCGGCCAGGCCCCACCGCCGCCGGGGCCGCCGGAGCCCGATCCCGACTTGATTGCCCGCCCGCCGGCCGCGCCGGTGCTGACCTGGCGGTTCCAACCCGACGGCCCCCCGCGGGACCGGGCCGGCGAGCCGTTGCCGGTCGAACTGCATGAGGCACAATGGTCCGACGAACCCCATTTTCCGGACTCCGGGAATCAGCCCCTTGTGCTGGACGGCGCCGCCACCTACGCCGATTTGGGACATCCGCCCGCGGTCGTCGATGCGGAATCGCTGACCGTGGCCGCCCGCGTGCGCGGCAGCGCCCGACCGGGATCGACACGCTATCTGGTCAGCCGCTGGCAGACGCGGGGCAACCAGCGGACTTGGGCACTGGTCCAACATCAAAACACCCGCGCGGTGAACGTGCTGTTGACCCCGGCCGGCAGCTTCGCTCGCCGCAAGAATTACCTGTCGTCCTTTCCCGTCTTCGACGGCAATTGGCGCCACGTGGCGTTCACCTATCAGCCGGGCGAGTGTGCGGAGCAGGACGGTCAATTACGAGTTTTCGTTGACGGCGTCGAATTGCGCGCCGGCGCCGGGTTGGAGATCCTGGACGATGACCCCGTACCCAAGCTGTTCGCTTCCACCGCCCCGCTCCAGGTCGGCGCGTGGACGGAGCCCGGCCGCTATTTCCAAGGCGAGCTGGACGAACTGGCGATCTGGAACACCGCCCTGGACCCCGCCCAGATCAAATGGCTGGCAGAGACCACCCTGCGAGAATTAGACGACTAGTCCCCTTTTCAGCCGGAATCGGCATAGTACCCCTTGCCAGCCCCGAAACGAGCGAACCCTGCAAAGTGGGGCGCCTCGGTGGTTCGGTGAAGCGGGGGCATGCCGGGGAAGTCGCTGTGAAGCACCGATCGTTTAGCTAGTTTGGGGGACTAGGATATTGACGCCTTGGTGTACATGCCGTACGATTTTGCTTGGAACTGGATTTGAAGAATTCGTCGGAGTGGTTTTCGCGACAGGCTACCCAAGCAGAGGGAACAAGGAACCGCGCACCACGAACACGGCCAAGCAAGACGAATCAGGACATCCTACTGATGGCCTATGGGAACGAACATTCGAAGCATTTATTCGCCTCTTGACTTGGTACGGAGAGGGATCATGTCCACGACACAACAGCAAGTGGATGCGTGTCTGCGATCCAAGTTGGAGAATTCGGTTTCGGGTTCGGTCGACGAATTGATCATCGCGGCCTGTGCTGGCGCGATGGAAATTGAGGCAGCTCGGCAAGAAAACGGCCTTCCGCACACGGTTCCCGCACCATGGCCTACCTCGACCCGGGAATATCAATCGCGTTGGACCCAAGCTCACCATGCCACGTAACCCTGCGGAACTCGCCCAAAAACTTGCTGCCGAGTTGGATGCTCGCCAAATCGACTACGCCATTGGTGGCGCTTTGGCACTTGGTTTTTGGGGCGAGCCGCGAGGTACGCTCGACGTCGACCTCACCCTGTTCGTCTCGCCTGCCAAACCGGCGAATTGTGTGAACCTGCTACTCGATATCCACTGCGATCTGGAGCCCGCTGAAGCACTCGATTCGCTGTCCGAACACGGATTCTGCAAAGTTGCTATGGAAGGAACGGCGGTCGATGTATTTCTTCCGATCGTCGATTTTTACGAAACAGCCCGCATGCGACGACGATCCATGCGGCTGGGGCCTCAGAACATTTGGATTTGGGACGCGGAGTCCCTGGTGATATTCAAAATGATGTTCTTCCGCCGCAAAGATCTGGCCGATGTGGAACAGATTCTTCGCCAGCGGGGCGACCATCTCGATCGACCGTTTGTGCGGCGCGAGTTGGAGAAGCTCTACGGCCAGCGAGATCCGCGCATCGCCGCCTGGGACGATCTGACAGCGGAGCAGTAACCCGCTCACCGATTCCGTGATGGCCAAACGTGGAATTGGAGACGATGATCACGGTAGAGAAGGTAACTCGCGAGAAGCTTCCGGGGTAGCGGCGGCGTTGCGAAAAGCTCTGGAGCGACTCGGGGAATACAACCATCGACAGATTGACCTCGATCCGTCTGAAGGAACTGGCCACGCGCTGGGACTACGACGATCCGGCCTATGTGGACGTGATCGACGAGCGGTTTTCGATCGACCAGAGCAAGCACAGTCTATTCGGTGCGTCCAAGGTCGCGGCCGACGTCATGGTCCAGGAATACGGGCGGTATTTCGGGATGAAGACCTGTTGTCTGCGAGGCGGCTGTTTGACCGGTCCGAGCCACAGCGGGGTGTCCATGGGTCCGCGGAGGAAGTCGGCGGCGCAGGGGGCGTGGATGGGATGGCGTCGGGTTTCTTTGCCCCGAAGGGGCTGCAACAAATCAGCCCGGGGCAGAGCGGAGCGGCGATAGCCGCGGAGCGCCGCCCCGGGGAA
>SLEY01000539.1 GCA_007124535.1 Planctomycetaceae bacterium | reverse complement strand
TGCCCAATTTATGCTCCTGACCCCTTTAATTGCCGCTTTAATTGCCGTGATGTGTGGCGGTGCCGCAGCCTGCCAAACCGAGATCAAGGGCGGATTTCGATCACCACGTCGCCATCAGTAAAGCGGCGAGGGGCGTCCTGCCAACGGGCGCCTCCATTGTCGCGCCGGTTGGGGCCGGTGCTGTAGAGCAGATAACCGCCATTTTGGGGGCGGTAGTACAGCGACTGGCCCGTGAACGGGTCCAGCGGCAGCTCGGCCAGGGACTCCGGCAGCAACTCGTCGAGTTCCCCCGGCAGTCGACCGTGTCGTCGGCGAAACTGCTCGATCGCCAGCGCCGTCGTCACCAGCCGGCGCTCCGTCAGCCAGCGAAGACGCGACTGATCGAGAATCGCCGGGTACGGCAACAGGTTTGTTATTAGCCCCACCACCACGCCATCTGTCACGAGTTCTGTCGCGCGTTGCCTCACGATTTCTCCCACCACTACCTCCACACATCCCTGTGCAGCCATGCCCGCCAACGGGAATCGCGAGGCGTACGGCTCGAGTGAACGTCGGAGATTGCTGCCCAGCCGGGCTGCCATCGCCACCAATTGGGCGTCGGCGGTGTAGCGTTCTACCGTCTTCTGAAAATCGTCCCACAGTTCATTGTTCCGCTGTTGACGCTGTGCAAAATCATCGATCTGCAGGACCAGCACCAGCTCATCGTATTTTGCGTTCAGCCTGCGCATGACATCGGTAAGAATCGGTAGCGGCACCTGCTCGCAAGGCCCCAGCGGCGAAACCCGTCGTCGCCAGTCGTCCAGCAGTTTCCCCTCCGGTGCCGCTTCCCACACCAGTCGCTGTACCATCGCAAGCGCGAAGGCGCGTTCGTACACGCCGAAAATCTCTGCATTCGCCCTCGGCTCGTCCAACTCAGACAACGCCCGGTGGATCTTCCGAGATTGTTCGGGCGATAGCGGCGAGCGGTTGAGTAGTGCCTCGAGGCTGCCCGTCGCAACGGACGCAATATGCGACCCACGGGTAACGTGAGCCATGCCATCGCCCAGGCCGCACAACACGGCGAGCCGATAGCATGCCAGGATATCGTCTATCGCTCGATCCACCTCGCCGGAACCCAACCGGTACGTCGATCGGGCCGCCAGCGCAATGCCCGCACGTGTAAAGGCCAAGGACACCGGCGAACCCGTGCTGATCCAGGGCTCATCGTCACTCGCAAGCACCGGATCGAACCGTTTCGAGCGCAGCGATGCGGCAACGACCAGTTCCAACGGCTCTTGGTTCACCTCGAGCCACCCGGCCAGGTGCGGATAATCCTCCGCTGTCCAAACCTTCCTTGTGGCGTCATCCAAGTGATCGGCTAATGTCCGCGGCCGTTCCACCGGGCGCCGCGCCAATTCCATCAGCGTCTGAAACAGTTCCGGATGCTCGGACGCGTCGCCGCCTCCCTTCCGGATCATTTCCATCAATTCCTCCCGGAAAGGCTCCAGTTCCGGATCGAGTTCCGGCTCCCTGTCGATCCCTCGCTGCTGAGCAAATTCCCTGATATCCACGAACCACTGCCCATCGGGGGCGAGAGGTTCCATGCCAACGCGCTGGTAGTACTCATCCCGCCATTGCAGGTCCAGCAGCTCTGGTCCGAATGCCTGTAGCATCAAGATCGATGCATTGTCTTCCGGCGTGACGCCCCGGCTGTTGATGCGGTTGATGGCCGCAGCGTAATCGACCCGTCCATCAGCCATCCGTGGTTCGGTAAAGTAGGTCGTCTCGCGGGAGATTTCGATCGGCATATCGGCCTCCTGCGCAGCAATTGCCGACTCGTTCAGCCGATCGCCACCATCGACTTGGCCGCCGTTCGGGTCTGCACCAGTGCATGAAACCCAAGGAAGGCTAAAGCAAAGAGCACTGACCAGGTGCGTAACATCCATCGCTTGTCCCCCTCGACGAAAAAACCGGTTGCTGGGCTGGTGCGAACTGATAAGAATTGCTGATAAGAATTTTAAACCGTGGCCGCCAAGATTGCAAGCCTACTGGCCCGTCTTTCCGTTTCTTGCCGCTTTCTGCCACTTTTTTCTGAGCCTCCTCAACCTCCTCGCGGCCCAATGGGGCCATTCGATTAAGCGGGGACGATTGCCGCGTGGAGATCGAGTGACAAACGCTGGTGG
The DNA here is from genome assembly GCA_007124535.1 of Planctomycetaceae bacterium. GTDB lineage: Bacteria > Planctomycetota > Planctomycetia > Pirellulales > Pirellulaceae > SLMF01. The sequence goes on along the minus strand of SLEY01000539.1, from coordinate 1,764 downwards.
AAACCGACAACGGACTGGTTCAGGGCGAACCGCTGCCGCCGCGTTCGCCGATCTCCGCCCCCACCTTCTTCAACAGTTCCCGAATCTGCTGGGCGCGCCGCCCGGGACCCGGGCCACTGCTTGACCACGCGAACAGGCTAACTTGCTGACCAGCACGAAGCCTAATGACTGCCTTACGTGTTGTGCTGTCACTTCTTCCGCCGCGACTGTCACTTCTTCCGCTACGACTTGTGACCAGAGCAACGTCAGAAATGTCGCCCAGTTTGATGCTTCTGCTGGTGCCGGAGCTTTGCCACCAGCGGCGACGCTCCAGCGTCAGCGCGCCTGCGTCAGCATCGGCCGAGACTGTGAGGACGTTCCTTATGCCCCCGACGCGACGCCGGAGTCTTCCGCTCAGTTACGGCCAGGTTCACGGGTTCTACCCCGAAGCCTGCGCTACTCCTCGGGCAGGAGCATTCTTTCCGGCGCCACGCCCAAGTAGGGAAACACGGCGTCTTCGGCGCCCAAATGGATATCCTGGGGATGCCACGGGCCCGAAATGTCGCCCGGCTGCGGCCTGCTCAAATGCACCGGGATCGGGTCGTTGCCGCCAGGAAGTTCCAGGGTGAAGTCGCGCCCCGCCATCGCCGGCCCGCCGCCGGCCCGGGCCTTGATGCCGGAGCCGTAAACGCGAATCGAGGCGGCGGCGTCCGAGTCGCGGCGCTGCAGCCACAAGGTCAAGGGAAACAGCCGACGCTGATAGAAGATGTACGGGTCGCCGAACTCGAACGGAACGGCGTGCCACGGGTTGTGAATCCGCACGGCGTACCAGGCCTGCCCGCCCATGCCGCCGGTCACGTACAGGGCATAGGTTCCGGTTTCCGTCGCACGGACCGAGAACGAGCCCGTCTCGCCCGGCATCACCGAATTGTCGTAAAGCCAGCTTCCGTCGGGATGGACCAAGCGGTAATGCAGGGCAAGCGGCCGGGCGGCGCCGGCTCGATGTTGCACTTCACCGCGGAGTTCTTCATCCGCGCGGGCATAAATCAACACCTGCCGCAGGTTGCGCATCGGAATCCACCGGTCGTCGCCCGATCCGTCGCCGCGCGGCACAAGCTGCGGGATCGGGTCATCGAGTTCCGGCATGGGGGCAACCACGGGAGTGATCGGCTCCAAGGGGACCGAGGGCTCGTCGATTCCGGCAGCGATGTCGCGCAGCGCCGCCCGGTTCGCGTCCCTGTACGCCCGCCAATAGTCTTCCGGATTGTCGGCCCCGGTGATCTGCCCCACGTGCCAGTTCGAGTAGCCGTCAAGCTCCCAAAGCACATGGTAGGCATGAACCCGAAGGTCGGAGGTGCGGTAGCTGTCGGGACGGAACCACTGCACATGGCGATTGTGCAGATTGAACTCCTTGATGGTCTTGTGAATCTGCTTCACGGCCTCCGTCAATCCACTGCCATTGTACAGGTGCCAACAGTCCATGACGGCAGGCGCCTTTTCGGTGCCCGCGTGCCGGAAGAAGGGCATGCCGAACCAATTCTTCCGGCCGTTCTGCGGCATGATGGCGATGCTCAAATGCGGGTTGATGCCGTGGATCTTCTCGACCCACCGTTTGACGATATCGTCCCACCGCCGGTGATACCACTGCTCGTAGGCGTCTTTCAGATCTTGTTCTTTCACAAAGCGGCCCCGCGCCTCCGGTGCCAGCGATGCCTCCAGCCCGCGTTCCGCCGCGAAATCGGCCCACGCCTCGTCGTCGTAGGAAATCGTGCCCCGGCCGAAGTG
>SLEY01000059.1 GCA_007124535.1 Planctomycetaceae bacterium | reverse complement strand
TCACCGGGAATTGCTGGCCTGCTACCCCTTGACCTGCCAGTTTCCGATGACTTCCCGTGAGTTGTGTGAGAACAATCATTTTTGCTTTCCCCTCGGTGGTCGCCCCGTTCAAGCAATCGCAGTACAATGACTGGTTTGAACCGTAACCTGGCAGAGGCCGAACCGCGCGACGAACCGACAGCCAAGGCACGTTTTGCGAACATCAATCCCCCCGCGAAAGCTGTGCCAGCGCCGCCGGGCGTTTGGCAAGCTTGATCTGTTTTTGCTAAACTAGCCCTCGTGGCAGCAGTCGGCCTGCTGGCCGCGGCGAAGCATGCCCGCCGGCATACGCAAGAGGGGTTCGCAACGAAGACCGTGGCGCGTCCTGTTTTTCCCGGTGTTTGGACCTGGAAATGGAAGAGCCACGACGAAAGGGAATACCATGAAGGTCCGCATGACACAGAGACTGACAAGGGATGACGGGGGCTTGGAACGCGCCGGCTGTTTTGGCGGCGGGCGACAATCGAACCGCGCCGGCTTGCCGCGTGCTCTGGCGCTGGCCGGAGCGATCTGCCTGGCGGCGTTCGCCGACGCGGGCGGGGAGGACTGGCCGATGTGGCGGTACGACGCCGCGCGCAGCGCGGATACTCCCCTCGAACTTGCTGAGGAACTGCACCTGCAATGGGTGCGAGAGTTGCCCGAGCCGATGCGGGCGTGGCCGCACCAATGGGACGACCGAGGGAAACTCGAATTCGATGTGTCTTATTCGCCGGTTGCCGCGCGCGGCAAGGTGTTTGTCCCATCGAATGTGACCGACAGTGTGACGGCGTATTCCATCGAGCGGGGAGAGGAACTCTGGCGTTTTTATGCGGACGGCCCCGTGCGTCTTGCCCCGGCCGTATGGCGAGACAACGTCTATTTTGTCAGCGACGACAGCTATCTGTACTGTGTTGACGCCGAAAGCGGAGACCTTAGGTGGACGTTCCGGGGCGGCCCGACAGATCACAGGCTGCTCGGCAACGAGCGCATCATCAACTTCTGGCCCGCTCGCGGCGGGCCCGTGGTCGCGGACGGCAAGGTCTATTTTGCGGCGGGAATATGGCCCCAGCAAGGGATTTTTCTGCACGCGATCAACGCCGAATGCGGCGCGCCGGTTTGGGTGCAGGACACGGTGGCCTCCGATTACAGAAGCGTTCCCCGCGGGCGTGTTTACGGTGGCTTCGTTCCGCAGGGCTATATCGCCGTGGCGGGCGGCCGTTTGGTTGTGGCGGGGGGAAGAGGGCCGGAAGCGTATTTCTGCCGTCATACGGGTGAACCGGTCGAAGTGAATCCCAGCGCCGGACATAAGGGCGGAGGAAATTATGCGGTATTTGGAGTGGACGGCGGCGGCAGAGGCATGAAAATCAACAATACGTTGAAGAAGCGCGTGGAGGATCTCGCAGACCGGATCGGGGAGGAGGTCTCTATGGAGACCGACAGGACCGGCGGCGGTTTTGCCGACCGGCACCTGCGCGACAGTGACGATGCAACAAACGTGTTTTACAAGCTGGCCGCGCACGACAGGCTGATCGTGGTTACTGATTGTGGCCGATTGTATTGCTTCGGGCCGGAACAGACCGAGAAGACGGTCTATGAGTATTCCCCGGGAACGCTCGAACCGGCGGGAGACGGGTGGCGGAAAAAGGCGCGCCGTATCCTGGAACAGCAGGAGAGAAGTGAAGGCTATGCGCTTGTGCTTGGGATCGGTAGCGGAGACCTTGCGACCGAACTGATGACCGGGAGCGATATGCACGTGGTGATCGTGGATGGAGACGAGTCGGCGGTCCGGGAGATGCGGGATAGGCTTGTCGAGACGGGGCAGTATGGACGTCGAGCGTCGGTGATACAGGCCGATCCCCGAGAATTTTCCGCGCAGCCTTATCTTTTCAGCATCGTTGCCAGCGAGAACCTGGAGGAAGCCGGAATCGGAGCGGAAGAGGCCGTGATGGCCAAGATTCTGGATTGGCTGATGCCGTATACCGGCACGGCGTGGCTGGGTATCCCGGAGGTCAGAGCTGCCCGTTTGGCGAAAGCCGCCGATGCGGCGGGTGTGGATCGGGTCGAGGTCGAAGCCGGCGGCGATCATCTGTCGGCGCGCCGCGGCGGTCCGTTGACCGGCGCCGGGGAGTGGACACACCAGCACCATGACGCCGGCAACACCCTGCTTTCCGAGGATGAGCTTGTGCGACTGCCCGTAGGGGTACTGTGGTTCGGCGGGCCGAGTAATCATGACGCGCTCCCACGGCACGGCCGGGGACCGCGCCCCCAGGTGGCCGGCGGACGCCAGGTGTATCTGGGCGTCGATACCATGAGCGCGCGATGCGTTTATTCCGGTCGTAGACTCTGGAAGAAAGACCTGCCCGGCATCGGGCATCCCTTCACGGACCTCGATTTGGAGGCGAGGTGGTCGCGCGGCAGCGAAGTTTACATGCCCAATCTTCCGGGAAGTTCCTATATAGGTAGCCCGTACGTAACCTTACGGGATGGCATTTACGTGCGCGACGGCGGCGCCATCCGTCGACTGGACCCGGCTACCGGCGAGACGCTGGACGACTTTGCCCTGCCGGGGCGTTCCGTGGAGGAAATTTATGGAGATGAAGGGGCGCCCGAGTGGGGCCACATAAGCGTCCAGGGCGATCTTCTGATCGTGACGTCCGAGCCCCACATTTTCGAGGACCAGGAACTGGGAAGAGGGTCGAGCTACAGCGGCACGTCGAGCAGACGTATTGCGGTGATGGACCGTTACAGTGGAGAGACGCATTGGGAACGCGAAGCGGCTATCGGCTTCCGTCACAACGCCATCGTCAGTTCCGGAGACAGGCTTTATCTCATCGACGGGGTATCCCAGGAGGCCGTCGAACACTTGGCGCGCCGTGGCAAGGAGCCCGAAGAACCCTCCAGGATATTTGCCTTGGAACTGGAAACCGGCGAAGAAGTCTGGAGCGTCGAAGGTGGCGTGTTCGGAACGTTCCTGATTTACAGCGAAGAACATGGCATCCTGGTGGAAGGCGGCAGCCATGATGTGCGGCAAAAGGGAAGGAGTGACAGGGCGCTGCCCGACGAGCCGGGGCGCGCCGTCGGCCGGCGCGCCGCAGACGGCGGGGTACTTTGGCAAAGCGGCCTGGATCTTCCCGCCGCGGTACACGGAGATAGGTTGATCGGCGCCTCGCGGCATGACCAGACCGCCCGTTCGCTTCTCACGGGCGAGCGTTGGCTGCGCAAACAGCCGCACACCGAGGAAGAAAGCAGGTGGAATTATCGGCGCAGCAAAAATTGCGACAGCGTGAATGCCAGCAGACACCTGCTGCTTTTCCGAACCACGTCCGCGGGCTATTTCGATCTGGAACACGATACCGGCACCGGTTTTTTCAGCGGCTTCCGCAGCGGCTGTACGTCTAGCATGATTGTGGCGGATGGCGTGTTGAATTCGCTGGAATACACCCGCTCCTGCACGTGCAGCTACCCGCAGCAGACTTCCTTGGCGTTTGTGCACATGCCGGACGACTCGAACCTCGAGTTCTGGACCCGCTATGCCGGGGCGTTCCGCGATCCGGAGGGCTACGGCCTCAACTTCGGCGCGCCGGGCCGGCGGGTGGACGTCGCCGGGGACCGGCGGACATGGCACGACGCGTCGGGGACCGCCCGCCGCCATCCCGCTGCGATTGAGTCCATCGGCGACGGTGGGCTGGCGTGGGTGGCCGCGTCGGTTCGCGAAGGCGAAGGCGAGGTTTCGGTGGGCGACCTGCCGGACGCGGCGTACACCGTCCGCCTGCATTTTGCGGAACTCGATGACGGGGTCGAAGCGGGCGATCGCGTGTTCGATGTGTACCTCGACGGCGAGAAGGTCCTTGAAGGGTTCGACATCGTCGGCCGGACCGGCGCGCCCCTGCGCGGCGTGGTGGAGACGTTCGAGG
>SLEY01000502.1 GCA_007124535.1 Planctomycetaceae bacterium | reverse complement strand
TCCCCTGGGGGTCCTGGATGCGGCGGGAGAGAATATCCGGGACAAAGTCAGCGAGTTGGGCATCGCGGCGGTCGGGCAGTACGTCGGGCTGGCCGTCTTCTACAGCGTCATCCATGCGTTGTTGGAGGAATACTACTGGCGCTGGTTCGTCTTCGGGCGACTGCGACGGCTGCTGCCCGCGGGTCTGGCGATCGGTTTGTCCAGTCTGGCGTTCATGGCGCATCACGTGTTGGTATTGGGTACATTTTTCGGGGCCTTCTCCCCCTGGACCTGGTTTTTTTCTTTGTCGGTTGCGGTGGGCGGAGCGTTCTGGGCATGGCTGTACGAGCGTAGCGGTTCGATTTATGCTCCCTGGTTCAGTCACTTGATCATCGACGCCGCCATTTTCTGGGTCGGCTACGATCTGGTGGCCAACCTGTTCGCCGCAGGATGAGGGTGGGATGAGCGGCGAACACATCCATTTCGTGACGGGGCGTTTGGCTGCGGACGTGTTGCGGGAAACGGTCGCGGACGTGGCGAGCGAAGTGGGCTTTGCGTATTCGATCGAGGTCCTGCCGATCAGCGTGGCGGCCTTGATGACCCCGGTTTGGATTGCGCGACACGTCCATCCACCGGCGGAGGCGACCCGGATCCTGGTACCCGGCTATTGCGGCGGCGATCTGGGTCCGATTCGGAGCCGCACGGGGCGCGAGGTTGCCGCCGGGCCCCGTGACGTGCGGCAATTGCCGGAATACTTCGGGCGAGCGGCCGGATCGGCGCCCGAGCTGGACCGATTCGATATCGAGATCCTGGCCGAGATCAACCATGCTCCCCGTTTGGCACGCCAGGAGATCCTTCAACAGGCACGCCAATTGACTCAGGACGGGGCCGATGTGATCGATCTGGGTTGCGAACCGGGCGCCCCGTGGTCCGGGGTCGCTGACTGCGTGCATGCCCTGTGCCAGGAGGGGTATCGGGTATCCATCGACAGCTGGGAGCCGGTGGAGGTGCAGGCGGCCGTGGGGGCCGGGGCCGAACTGGTCCTGTCGGTCCAATCCGCCCATTGTGCGGCCGCGGCGGATTGGGGCGCGGAAGTCGTCGCCGTCCCCGACGACTTCTCCACCTTGGCCGGGTTGGACCAGACCGTCCAGCGGTTATCGGCGGCGGGGGTGCCTTTCCGAATCGATCCCGTGTTGGAGCCCATCGGCTGCGGATTCGCCGCCAGCCTCGGCCGCTATCTGGAAGTCCGGCGACGCTATCCGGAAGCTCCGATGCTGATGGGCATCGGCAACCTGACCGAGTTGAGCGACGCGGATTCGGCGGGTATCAATTTGCTGTTGCTGGGGATTTGCCAGGAGTTGGGCATCCACAGCGTGCTGACGACCCAAGTCATCAACTGGGCCCGGACCAGTGTCCGCGAATGTGATCTGGCCCGCCGGATGGTCCGTGATGCCGTCCGGCGCCGGGTGCCTGCCAAGCATCTGGATCCGCGTTTGGTTTTGTTGCGGGACCCGCGGCTGGACCCTTATGGTCCCGTTGCGCTGGAACGGCTGGCGGAGCAGATCCGGGATCAGAATTACCGAATTTTTGCCGAAGACGGGCGGTTGCATCTGATCAATGCGGATCGGCATTTGACCAGCACGGACGCGTTCGATTTGTGCTCCCAGCTGCTGGAAACGCAGCCGGCGAATCTGGACGCCCGCCACGCTTTCTACCTGGGTTACGAACTGGCCAAAGCGGTAACCGCCCTCACTCTGGGAAAACAGTATCGCCAGGACGAGCCCCTGGACTGGGGCTACCTCACCCGTCCCGAACCCAGCCACGCCCCTCGCCGACGCTCCCGAAAGCGAAGTTAAGCATCGGAAAGAATCACATGCTCACTGCTCGGCGCGGGTCAGAGACCGGCCACTGCGGGGGATTTGCGGCGGGAGCCGTTTTTCGTTGGGGGGCGCTCGGGTCGGGCCCTGCGCATTCCCGGACACAGTTTTCGACCAGAACTCGCACCTTGGCCGCGGCGACAGCCGCCGCCGCCACCACGTGCGCGGAGCTGACCGCTCGCGGGCTGTCCGGCCGGGCGACATTCGTGATCACGCTGAGCGCCAGCGTCCTGAGTCCGCAGGCTCGGGCTGCCAGGGCTTCGGGGATGGTAGACATGCCCACGGTGTCGGCTCCAATCCGCCGCAGGAACCGGTACTCGGCCCGCGTTTCGTAATTCGGTCCGCTGACCGCGGCATACACGCCCCGATGCACCAAAAAACCAGCTTTCCGGGCGGCAACTATGGAACTCTTAATAAGTAGCGGATCGTACAATTGGCCGTTTGGCCGCTGGGCCCGACCGGCAAAATTGGCTTGCCAATCGGGCAGGCGGCCGAACAGGAGTCCGATGTGGTCCTCGATCAGCATCACGTCTCCGCAGGCAAAATGCGGCTGCAGGGCCCCGCTGGCATTGGAGAGGATCACCACGGAGGCGTTCAGGGCGTCCAGCACGCGAATGGGGAACGCCAGCTGTTCCGGTGAATGGCCTTCGTAACGGTGGCACCGCCCGTCCAGGACGACGACCCGTTTTTCGGCCAGCAGTCCGCAGACCAGGCGTCCTCGGTGGCCGACGGCGGTCGGTGCCCTGAAATGCGGGATTTGGCGATAATCCAGCACGGCTTCGGCGCAGAGATCGGCAGCCACTTCGCCCAGCCCGGTGCCCAACACCAGTCCGGCGACGGGCCGGTGGGGCCAGCAGTTGCGGATCGCTTGGGCCGCCTCGCCGATTTTCAACCGATCGGATTGCATCGCATCTGACGCCGACTGGATTGGAGGGAATTCCCGGGCCCCCTCATGGGGAACGGTCGCTGGCGGCGGCAGTGGCTGCAGGGCGCTCGCCATCCAGCACGCCCACCAGCAGTTTGCGCAGGCTCGGCTCCGCTTGATTGGCGATCGCGATGATCTTGGCCACATCCGTCGGTTCCAGCGCATCGGGCAGGCACAAGTCCGTGACGATCGACAGCCCCAGCACGCGCATCCCGGCGTGGACCGCCACGATCACTTCGGGGACGGTCGACATGCCGACCGCGTCGGCTCCGATGATTTTCAGGAAGCGATATTCGGCCCGGGTTTCCAGATTCGGGCCGGGCACGGCCACCAGCACTCCCCGATGGGCCACGATGTCCTCGCGGCGGGCGACTTGCAGGGCGCGATCAACCAGCGTCTGGGTGTACGGCTCGCACATATCGGGGAAGCGGGGGCCCAGGCGATCATCGTTGATCCCGATCAGGGGGTTATCGAGCATCAAGTTGATGTGGTCCTCGATCACCAGGATATCGCCGCAACGGAAGTAAGGATTGATGCCGCCGCAGGCGCTGGAGACGACCAGCAGTTGGGCGCCCAGGGCTTTCATCACACGGACGGGCAGGGTGATTTGTTTCAGCGAGTAGCCTTCGTACATGTGAAAGCGGCCTTCCATGGCCACAACGGGCAATCCGTGCAGTTGCCCGCAGATCAACCGGCCGCGATGCCCCTGGACGGTGGACTGGGAGAAATGCGGGATGCTCTCGTAATCCAGAGCCGCCTCGACCTCGATCTGCTCGACCAGTCCTCCCAATCCGGTACCCAAGATGATGCCGGCATGCGGCGTGCCGGTCCAGTGCTCGCGAATCGCCGCCACGGATTCTTCGATCTGTGCAAAGAGTTCCAGCATGGTGGTTGTCTTCCCTTCCCGTATCAAACGCTTTCTCGATTGGTGAATTCGGCCCATTGGGTCAACAGGTTTCGGGCATCGCCCCGATCGATGGCCCGCTCTGCCCGCTGGCGGCAGGCGGTCGGCGAATCTTCTTCGCCCGCAATCCACAAGGCGGCCGCGGCGTTCAACACCACGATGCTGCGTGGGGGCCCCGACTGGCCGGCCAGCACCTCCCGGATCATCGCGGCACTGCCCTCCGGGCCTTCCACTGCCAAGGCGGTCAG
>SLEY01000268.1 GCA_007124535.1 Planctomycetaceae bacterium | reverse complement strand
GCTGGGGTGGAGTACGGCATCGACCGCCACCGGAACCAAGTAATTCTGGCTGTCACCGATGAACTCGCCAAAACACGAACGACTCACCCGTTCCCTGCTGCGTCTCGTGCGCGGCCGGTTCGTACCGGCGTGCAGAGGGATCGAGAAAGTCTCGCGGACTAAACACTCTTGGCTCGCGTTCACCACCGATTCACCTATGTCTCCTGGGAGCGATAAATATAACCGATTTTGCCGAGCTTGGCGAGGTGTCAGGGGAGTTTTTCCACATCGAATTTTGGCAAAACCTTTGGGTTGGTCTCTAGTCGATCGAGGGGGGTCTCAAGAGGGTCTGCTATTTGGTCAAAGTGCGGGGAAAGCAGCGTAAACCGCGCGCGGCAGAGATTGTCCGAGGTGCATCGCCGATCCAAATCCACCTATTACAAGTGGTGTGGTGCATTCCAGATTAAGTAGTTCAATGTCTCGCCATACCTGCCACGCCTCCGATTCGCCGCCAGGGTCGCGTAACGTCCACGCACATCACGATTAGCTAGGCAGGGGGGCGCTATTTTCTTCTCAAGAGTGGCTGGGTAGCGGGGTCATGGATCCTGAGCCTTTGACCCGTTTTCCGCCCATTCACTCTGAGCCTTGGCATCACGGGCCTTTCTCCCCTCGCCCCGATACTCTGGAGAGAGGGGCCGGGGGTGAGGGGTGAATCGCCCGCTCAGCTGCCCCTCACCCCTCACCCCGGAGTACCGGGGAGAGGGGAACCAGTGTTGTGTGCCAAGAACCAGATTATTTGGCAGATGCGTTCCAGGTTACGTGGTGCAATGTCTCGCGATACCTGGCACGCCTCCGATCGCCCCCAGGGTCGCGTAGCGTCCACGCACATCACGATTTGCGAGGCAGGCGGGGTGCTATTTCAAATTTGCTTGATCGGGCGGAGCTGAAATACCACCGTAAATCTTCTCTCTCGGGCAGTCACGAGACAATCTCTGCATATAATGACCTCCGGAAGAACAAGGGCCAATACACCCTCGGGATGACAGCAAGAAAGAGGTTGCGATGAGCCAGCCGCTGGTGGCTTCCAGTTTTCTGTTCCGTTTTGCGGTACCCTGCTTACGCCTCGCTTCGACGGGGCCCCCGGCAGAGGCGCGGCTGGGCGAGGCGTACCGGATGCCCTGTTTCCAGGATCTGGATGGGAAGTCCTGCTTTGCCGATCTCCGCCTCGGTTGGGCGCCTGAAGGAGTGGCCTTTTGGCTGGAAGTCCGCGGGAAGCGTCGGCAGGCTTGGTGTCGTACCACCCGTATGGAGGATAGTGACGGATTGCATCTGTGGATCGATACGCGGGATACCCACACCATTCACCGGGCGACGCGGTTCTGCCACCATTTCGTGTTCCTTCCTTTCGGCGGTACTCGCTCGGGTCAGGATCCCGTGGCCCAATGGCGCCCCATCGATCGGGCTCGCGAGCATCCCAAACCGATCCCCCGCAACGCCCTGCAGGTTCAGAGTCAATCGTTATCCGACGGTTACCGATTACAGGGGTTGGTACCGGCCGAGGCGCTGACCGGCTACGATCCCGATCAGCAACCTCGTTTGGGTTTTTTCTACATGGTGGTCGATGCCGAACAGGGGCGCCAGGCATTCTCGTTGGGGCCCGAGTTTCCCATTGCGGAGGATCCCAGTTTGTGGGGCACGTTGGAATTCGTGGGCTGAGTTCAAAGGTCGGGACTGGTCCAGATCGCTTGCAGGCGATCCGGCCCGATGCTTGTACGGTGGCCGGAAGTCTCCTTTTGGAACAGGGCGGCGAATCCTCCGGCGCCCATGTTCTGCTGGGGCCACAGGCGGTAGCAGGGAAAGTCCGCCAGTTGCGATTGGAAATCCGCCAGCAGGGGGACCGCCTGCGGGAGAAACTCCGCCTGCTTTCTCAAGAGCCACGCGGCATTGGTCTCGTTTTCCTTCAACGCGTAGGTACACGTGAGATAAGCCAGATAGCCGCCGGGAGCGACCAGCCGGGCGGCCTGGGCCAAAATCCGCCGCTGGCGATTGGCATTCTGATTGATCGTGGCGGGATGAAAACCACCCGGACAGGGTTTGTTGCGGGCGGCCAACGATTGGCCGGAGCAGGGGGCGTCGACCACCACCAAGTCGGCGCTGCCGGGTATCCATTCGGCCAGACGCGAGACATCGGCGCGGATCACCATCGCGGGACCGATGCGGCAGCGCTGCAGGTTGGCGATGAGCGGTGCGGATCGTTTGCCGATCACTTCGTTGGCTACCACGAGAGAGGGCCTTAGCATTCTCCACACGAGCACGCACTTGCCGCCGGGCGAAGCGCACCCATCGATCACGACGGCGGGACGTTCGGGGATCGCGGAGAACACGCCTCCGGTAAAGACGGAGGAGATATCCAGACAGTAATAGGCGCCTTGGGCATGCAGGGGGTGTCGGCCCGGCCGGAATTCGATGGCCACACGATCGACGAACGGCGGTTGCCAGTCGAAGGGACGTTCGACGGGGAACGGCAGAGTGAGGGGTCGGCTGTCCCTCCAAATAATTGCTGGCGGTTGAGGGGTGGGAGACGTCAGGGCTTGCAAGAAATGCTGGCGCTCCTCCGCCTGCGGGAACAGTTGGGCAGCCAGTTTTTTCTGGTTGGACGAAGGACGCATCATGGGAAACGTTGACCGAAAGTCGCCCTTACTTTATAGTTAGCCGTGCAGGTTGGCCAGGGCAGCAACGGGTTTCGGAAAGAAAGACGGGGTACAGCCGATGAGTATCGGGGAACACAGCGGCCTGGACTATGCGACCGCCCGGGGGCGGGATTACCCCTCGATTCGCCAGTTTACCGTGTTTCTGGAGAATCGGGTGGGTCGGCTGTTGGAGGTCGTACGCCGTTTCCAAGGGAGCGGTGTCCGAATTGTCGGTCTGTCGATCAATGACGCGACCGAATGCGCCATTGTGCGACTGGTGTTGAGCCACCCGGAACAGGGCCGTGAGATCCTCGAACGGGCCGGTTTGCCGATCATCGAAACCGATCTGGTGGGAGTGCAACTGCCCCGGGGGAGCGATCCCTTGCTGCAGGTCTGTTCGTCGCTGATCCAAGCGGAAATCAATATCGTGCAAACGTACCCGCTGATCGTGCAGCCCCAGGAAGAACCGGTGCTGGTGTTGATGGTGGACAATGTCGAAGCGGCGCTGGAGACGTTGGCGACGGACGGGTTCCAGTTGGTCAGCGAGCAGGATTTGATGGAGCCTTTGGAGGATTGAGGGCGAGACTCCAGCGTTGTGCCCGGGTCCATTCATCTCTAGTTTGGGGGATTCCTTCTCATCATGCCGATCAGCGTGCTCTGCCCTGGTTGCAAGAAGCGGTTCAACGTCAGCGACAAATTTGCGGGGAAAAAGGGGCCCTGCCCGAAGTGCAAGACGATTATTTCGGTTCCTGAAAAAACCGAAGAAGTGGTAATTCATGCGCCCGAGGAATTCGGGCCGAAGGGGACTTCGGGCCGCGCGGTTCTCAAACCGATCGAACGCCAGGAGACGAAGGTTTCGCCCGCGATGCTCGGGGCGATTCTCGGGAGCAGCTTGGTGGTGTTGCTGGTCGCTTGGTGGCTGCGAGGGCAGGAGGTGCCTGGGATTCTCTTGGCGGTTGGCGCCATGGCGCTTGGCCCTCCGTTGGCTTGGGGCGGCTATGGTTTCTTGCGCGACGACGAATTGGAGCCGCACCGGGGACGTGAATTGGCGATCCGCGTGGGGGCCTGTGGCTTGGTATACGCGCTTCTGTGGGGGGTCTTCTACTTGATCGCCTACTTTGGTCTCGGTCTGGGGCCGGGCGAATTGGAGGTGGTGCACGTGAGCTTCCTGCTACCGATCCTGGTGGGGTTGGGCTCGTTCACCGCGTATGCCAGTTTGGATTTGGATTTTTCGGTCGGCGCGGTTCATTATGCCCTGTATTTGGCGGT
>SLEY01000181.1 GCA_007124535.1 Planctomycetaceae bacterium | reverse complement strand
TGGCACCCCACCAGGCTTCCGCCGCCATCTACCAGCCGCAGGTGTTCGACTCGCTGGGATGGACCTGCTGGCTGGCCGGTTTCGCCCTGGCATGGTGGCTGGTCGCCGGGCAGATGCGGCGCGGCCTGTTGCTGGTCGTCCCGGCCGGGGTGGCGGCATTGGCAACCCCCCTGCTGCTGAATCCGATCTTCCAGAACTTGTTTTTGGGAACCCTGATGGGCAGCGGCGTCCGGGGGCTGCTGGCTTGGCGGCGTGCCCGAGCCCGTGCCTCCGCGCCCGCCTTGCCCGCCACCGCGATGCCGCCCTCGGCTACCGGTCCCAGCGCGACCGCGACCGCCCTGGGCAGCCTGCTGGTGCTGCTGGCCGGCCTCGCTTTCGCGGAGGAGCCGCCGGCAGTCGCGTCGGAACCACCCGTCTATCAAGTGCTCAGCCCGGTCGATGCCCAGGATCGTCCGGTGGGCGACTACGTGTTTGTCCCGCGGGCCTTTTATGATGTGCTGGTGCGAGACACCGCGTTCCCGCCCCCCGCCGCCCAGCAGCAATGGATGATCTACGATGCCACTTATCGCGCCAGCCTGCACTGGAACGTGGCGGAGGAACAGCTGTCCGTCTTCGAATTGACCGCGCAGTACCAGTTGGAGGTCTTTACTTCGGCGGTCACCCTGCGGCTGCCGATGGCGGAGCGCCAGGTGCATCTGCTGCCCAACCGCGTCCTATTGGACGGGACCCCGGCGTCCGTCAGTTGGCTGGACGATGCGGGCGGACTCGCCGTCGAGATCCCTTCGCCGGGTGTCTACCGGCTGGAGTTGGCCTTTCGACCGCTGGTGCGTCGGGGCGATGAGTATGACAGTTTCCAGGTCGCGATCCCCCGAGTGGCTCGCAGCCGTTTGAATGTGGAATTATCCGCGGAGACCACCGGGCTGGAGTTCCCTTCGGCGTTGGGACGGGTCCAGACGGATCTCCGCTCGGGCGAGCGGGTGGTCCAGCTGGGGCCGGCGGACAATCTGGCGGTGCGTTGGCCTTCGGGCCCCCGCGGGGCGCCCACGCCGGCGGCACTCGAAGTGGATCAGTTGAATTGGCTCCAGGTCCGACCGGAACAGGTCACCCTGGAGACGCGGATCCGGTTGACCAACCAGCACGCGCCGGTCACCCATGCTGAGTTGGTCGTCGATCCCCGGTTGCGGCTGTTGCCGCCGGCGGAGGACCAGCCGATCAGTTGGTACGAGACGTTGGAAGGTTCGACGCAGAAGATCCAACTGACGTTCCAGCCGCCCTCGCAACGGGAAATCGACCTGCGTTTGTCCTTCCTGCTGGAGGACACTTCCGGAATCGGCCACTTGTTTCTTCCCCAGGTGGAGGTGGCGGCCGATCGGGTTCAGCGCGAATGGCTGGCGATCTCGGTCGCTCCCCCCCTGGAATTCGACCTGCCGTCGGCCGCTGGCGGCGGTCCTTTGCCGGCAGAGTTCGCTACGGCGTGGGGCGAGTCGGAATCGCCGCCCGACGTGGTTCTGCCGGGTTTCGAGCCCGGCCAGCATTTGGTGGTCCGACCTCGCCCGCCGCATGCCGAGTCGGATCAGCGCCTGCAGATCGGCTGCTCGCGCGATGCGGCCGATTTGACTTTCACCGCCAGCATTCGGCCCGAACACGGGAGTCGGGCTCAGTACGAGGTTCAGTTGCCGCCCGCTGAATTCACGAGTTTGGGAGACCCTTTGGGGCCGCCGGAGGGACGCCACGGCACGCCACGGGCTGGTGAGACGTTGGAAATCACCGCGGTTTCCCTCCAGCGAGCGGGCGACGATTATTTGGCCAGCTGGACGCGGCCGGCCCCGGATCGCTTGATCCTGCGGACGAAACAGCCGCTGGAAACCACCCACGTGCTGCGGATCGAAGCCCGTTTGCCGGTCCCTGCCGCCTACCGCCAAGGCGCCCTGCTCCGTCTGCCGTGGTGGACCCTGTCCGAAGTTCCGGCCCGTTCGAAGCGGGTGGATGTGTACCGCGGCCCGCAGGCGCGCGTCTCGCCGATCCGCGTCTCCGGCTGGAACGAGCGCCAGGATTTCCAACCGGGGGTCTACCGGCCGGAAATCGGCCGCTGGGAGGCCGCCTGGCAGGCGGCCGACGAAGCCCCGGACGCCGTCCAGTTGGAGATCGCTCCCAACCGGCCGCAACTCCAGGCGGCCACGGCCATTATCGTGGACCGCGAAGAGGACAGCTGGTCGTCCGAAGTCCACGCCCATTTGAGCATTGCCGACGGCTTCCTGGATACCCTGCGTTTCGAAATCCCCGCGGATTGGAAAGGCCCCTTCCAAGTCCAGCCGGAAGCCGAGTTGTCGCTGGACGAGATCCCCGGCCAGGGCCGCCGGTATCTGGTCGTACGCCCTGAGGAACCCATGAGTGGCGAGTGCCGGATCGTGGTCCGCGGCCCGCTGAGCGCCACCCCCCGCGACCGGGTGCGAGTTCCAGATGTCGTGCTCCTGGATGTGCCCGACGTGGACAGCTATGTCGTGATCCCCTCCCGCATCGACCAGCAGACGATCGAATGGGAGCGGGGCGGTTTGCAAGCCAAACCGCTGCCAGAAAATTTCGCGGCCCTCCGCCGCTCCTGGGATGTCTCCTACGGCACACTCGATCCACGCTTCCAAGCCACCATCAAGGATATTCAAGGAGCCGTCGGCGAAGCCTACGTGCGTTTGGCCGATTACTACCTGGATGTCGAACCGGACGGGCGGATCCTGGGCGTCGCCAACCTGGACCTGGAACCGCAAGGCGCCGGCGAGTGCCGTCTGCGCCTGCCGCCCGGCATGCACGCCCTGCACGTCCGGGTCGGCCAGTTGCCGCTGAACCTGCAGGAAGCCCCCCCCGGACGTCTGAAAATCCCCCTGGGAAACCAGCGCGTGGCACAACGAATCGAAGTCCTGTATGCCGGACAAATCGATTGGAACCAGACGCCCTGGATCGATCTGCCCGTCCCTGTCGTCGAAGACATACCGGTGCACCACGCCTGCTGGACCATCCGCCATCCGGACAATGGCTCGGTCCGAGTCCATACCGCGGGGATGGTCACCACCGCGGCCAAGCAGGACCGGCTCCGCTTGCGCACCCTCTTCGATCTGATGGACCATGCCGAACCCGTCCTCCGGGATGACGACCTGGACCAACTCGCCCGCTGGTACCTGCCCTGGGCACGCCGCTGGACAGCCGTTCGCAGCCGCCTCGCCCAACACGGCAGTAACCGCGATTTGCCATTTCTGGATGCACGCTTTCGCGAAATCTCAAAAGAATGGAACCTTCCGGACCATTTTCCGAACGCGGAACTCGATGGTCGGATCTCCGAACCCAATGACATCTGGCGGATCGCCGGCAGTTCCGAGCGCCGGGCCACCAGGTTGATCGTCACGGAGACCGCGGGCACGCCGCGAGTCCAGCGCTCGGCCCCCGCCGATCGTTCCGGCGCCGCACGGTGGCTGGTCGCCACGCTGCTGGCCCTCCTGGCCGGAATCGCTCTGCCGGCCCCGTCTCGCCGATGGCTCGCTTCGCTCCGCCGCCACCCTTATGGTTTGGCTGCCCTCGTCGGCGTGATTTGGTGGCTCTACTTTGCCGCCGGACACCTCGGATTCCTGCTGGTTGTCGCCAGCCTGCTGACCGCGCTGGTCCCGGCGGTTCAACGCCGCCGGCAGCGCTCGGACCCGGCGGTCACCACGAACCCGCCCGGCGGGCCCGATCCGTCAGCCACTCCCGGCACCAAATCACACGGATGGTGATCGCCGCAGCCCAGCGGTCAAGCGGGGTGTCTGGATTACCCCATGCAGAGGCGAGGATCACCGCCATATCGATTCCGCCCGGCCTTTCAAGCCGAGTCGCGCACCTGGAACCCGTGATTGGCAGCACCTAAGAGGGCTGTCTTGTCGTTCACGAGGATCCGGACGGGCATCCGCGCAATTT
>SLEY01000671.1 GCA_007124535.1 Planctomycetaceae bacterium | reverse complement strand
ATGGTGGCTGCCGTGGCATCGACCTCCTCCCATGCCGCATCGGTCAGGGGAGCCAAAGAACGTTTGAGTAAATCAGTCATTCGGATCATTCCTTTCGCTACTTTGTGAACCTTCCGATGCCCATGCCCGCGGCGCCACCGGCCGCCTCGGGCGCACGCTCGCCCTGACTGTCGCCAGTCGCTTCCTCCTCCAGGGCGTGGATGGGGCCTGAAGTGAATAGATACGTCCGCAATTCCTCGTCGAACTTGGGAATCCGGCGGCGAAGCCACTCCAAACTCATCGCGGCATGTTCGAGTTCTTCGTCGCGGTTGTGCAACAGGATGGCCCGAAGGCCCTCGTCGGCACACACTTCCGCCCGCTGGTGATACCAAGCGACTGCTTCCAGTTCCTCAATGGTGGAACTGAGGGCTCGGTGGATATCGCGCGTTTCGGCCGACAGCTCGGCCGGAGGTTCATGATATTCAAGTGCCATAACGTAGGGGCCTCCGTATGGTTCGTGGCGACGGCAGGGCAAACACAATCCCTGGAATGCGGATTGTACGCAAATCGCCACCGTTTACCAACCTGCCTCCCTCCCCGGAGAGCCGGTTGCGTTGTACGCAATTGCTTTCTATTAGGCAAATCACGGTTGATTCGCAGTAACCGATTCGTGATCCGGGGGAGAATCCAGATGGTCGTTCGCGATCGTTCGTGTCCAGGAGTGGTTCAGAACAGGGAGCTGAAAAACACGGCGTTCAGCAGAAGTCCTTTGGGGGCATACCAGAGCCCACGGAGGTC
Organism: Planctomycetaceae bacterium; assembly: GCA_007124535.1. Taxonomy (GTDB): domain Bacteria; phylum Planctomycetota; class Planctomycetia; order Pirellulales; family Pirellulaceae; genus SLMF01. Next base: position 3,163 of record SLEY01000671.1, on the reverse strand, counting down.
GGGATTATCTAAGAACAAGACCACTCGGCCGTCGCCTTGCCGTTGGGCCACTACGGCGGCGCGCTCCTGTTGTTCTGCGGAAATGTAGCCGCTCAACCGAGGGCGGTTGGTGTACTGCGCGACGTTCGCCCTCGCGGCCTCGGAGGGTTCGTAAAACGTGGTGTGGCGGCGGAACAGAGGCACGCGGGCCGAATGCCCATAGTTCAGGGTGGGGGGGGCGTGATATCCAGTCGGGCTTCCAGGATCGAGCCGCCGATCCGCTGGGCGGCTCGAGCATCCCGTAGCTGCTGCCTATTCGTCGCTGAGCAACCCGTCGATGTCCAGCCAGCGGTTTTCGCGGCGCGAGGCGTCGATGTAGTCGGCAATGTACATGGACTCGTGCTCGAGGCGGAACGCGATCAATTCGTTGAGTGCCGCCCGCGCTTCGGCCAATGGTTCCGCGTCGTCCGGCGCCCGGCCGCGGTTGAGCAGGCCGATGAAGCGGGCCGTCAGTCGCGCGTGCTCCAGGCCCACTTCCAAGAACGCGACGCACCGGGCGTAGTCGGGCCGGGCGGCTTCCATCGCCTCGTCAAGTATCCGCTGGGCCGGTGAAAACACTTCCGCCGGGTAGGCGATCGCCGCGTTGACCGGGGTCGCAAGTGCCCCGCCCGGACGGTCCTGGGCGTACTCCTCCCATTCGTCGAAGTATCGCTCGACGTGGTCGGCGGCGGGGCCGAAGGCGGCGAAGTTCTCGCGGCGCAGTTCGCCAATGTCGGCTTCCGGATCGACTGCAAGCCGCAAATGCAGGTACAGCATCGTCCCTCGTGTGGACCAGTGGCCGTACAAGCTGTCCTGGTCGAACCCGATCATGCCGTGCCGGTACCGGCCGCGTGGTTGAAACTTCCGAATGCTGCTACAATCGACGGCTGTTTCCACCCCGAACGCGAAATCTAAGGAGCCAGGTTGTGAAATCGCTTGTCAGCGCCGCGCAAGTGGCGGCCGTGCTTGCCGGAATGTTCCTCGCCCAGCCGGTGGCGGCGGAAGTCACCTTGGTGCGGGATCGCGAACCCCGCGCGGTGGTGGTAACGGCCGACCAGCCCACGCCCACCGCGCGCTATGCCGCCGAGGAACTGGTAGGCCACGTGAAGCGGGCCACCGGCGCGCGGCTGGCCATCGTGTCGGAATCGGACGCGGTGGGCGATGCGGCATCGCGGGTGTATGTGGGCGCGACGCAAGCGGCTCGGCGGCACGGCATCGATATCGACCGCCTGCCCCGCGAGGCGTTCGTCTTGCGCTCGGTGGGCAGCGACCTGCTGATCGCCGGCCGGGAAGATGACGCGGACCCGATGGACCCGCGCAATCCCCACGTGGGCACGCTGTTCGGCGTGTACGCGTTTCTCGAAGAGGCCCTGGGCGTGCGCTGGCTGTGGCCGGGTGAACTGGGCGCCTATGTGCCGCGCCAGCAGACGATCACATTCCCCGCAGTCGATCGGACGGAAGCGCCCGCACTGCGGTTTCGCGAGTTGGCCTGGGGCCGGATGCGGGGCATCCTCGGCGGCGGCCAGGTTGCCGAGGAAGACGCGCGGTTGGGCTTCTCACCCGAAGTGGCCTACCGCTACGCCCGGGCACTCTCGGTCCTGCTGCGCCGGCATCGGATGGGCGGCATGGACGCCAAGCCGCCGACCGGGCACGCTTTCAGCGGGTGGTGGCGGCGCTACGGCCAGGAGCACCCCGAATGGTTCATGCTGCGGCGCGACGGCGTGCGGGGCGACCCCAATCCGAACGCCGACCACGTGGATATCTGCGTGACGAACGAGGAACTGCAAGACCACATCGTCGCGCAGTGGGACGGCGAAAGCGTCCTGCGGCTGGGCCCGGTCGACCGGCCGGGCCGATGCCTGTGCGACGATTGCCGGGCCTGGGACGGCCCGCCGCCGGAAACCGTGCCCTGGTTCGCCCAGATGGTGTACGAGACCGACCCCCGCGCCGCCAACGTGTTCGCGGGGGTCACCTCGGACCGCTACGCCCGCTTCTGGAAAGTGATCCAGGAGAAGGCCCGGGCGAGGAACTCCGAGGTCCTGGTGTCGGGCTCGTTCATTTACGAGAATGAGTTTCCCGCGCCGGTGACGGGCATCGAGTTAAACGAGCACATTTACGCCGAGTTCGTCCCGTGGCAGGACCCGCACCTGCGATGGTTCCCGATGCCGGACGAAGCCTATGCGTGGGTGAAGGAGCAATGGCTTGGCTGGCAGCGGACCGGGCTGCGGATGGGCTACCGGCCGAACTACCTGCACGACGGCTACGTGATGCCCCACTTCGAGACGCGGCAGTCGGCCGAGTTCTTTCAGTTCGCCTACGCGCACGGGATGGAAGGCGCCCGGTTCGATTCGCTCACCGGGCAATGGGCCGTCCACGGCCCCCGGCTGTACATGCATCTGCGTTTGTTGAACAAGCCGGACCTGGAGATCGAGGAGATCCGCCGCGAGTACTTTTCGGCGTTCGGCCCGGCCGCCGATGCGGTCCGGCGCTACTGCGACTACTGGGAAGACCATGCGGTGGCGAACATGCTGCGTTTCATCGAGTGGTTCGGTGACGCCCATCCCTGGATGCGTTACCGCTCCTATCCGCGGTACGCCCACCGGGCGTTTCCGCCCGAGGTGTTCGGGCCCGCCGCCGCCTTGCTGGACGAGGCCCGGACGGAGGCCGGCAAGGATCCCCGGCCCGAATATGCCCAGCGGGTGGAGTTTTTGCAAGCCGGTCTGAAACACGCCCAATTGACCGCGCGCCTGGCGAGCCTGTTCGACGGCAACCGGAACGTTCCGCCCGCCCGGCAGGACGAGGCCAAGCAGGCCCTGGCGGAACTGGTGCGGTTCCGCAAGGAGCATGAGGAACTCTTTTTTTCCGACCTGTTGTGGGTCACCAACTATTGGGAACGCCCGCGTTTGAACGTGGATGCGTTGCTGAAAGACTGACAATTTCCTTTCCTGCGAAGCGCCAGGGAGTATGATGACCATGCAGTTTTCCGTCCCACAATCCGCCTGGAAAATCCCGGGCGACTGGGATTGATCCTCGGCCGGGGATTCCAGGACCGCGGCGGCTACGGACCCGTCCACGTGCGCAACACCGGCCCGATCGGCAACGTATTCACCGCCAGCCGCGACACGTCGTTCACGGAATGCAAACT
>SLEY01000520.1 GCA_007124535.1 Planctomycetaceae bacterium | reverse complement strand
GGATACTTGGCGGGCTTGGTGCTGCTGCGGGCGGAAGTTGGAAAATCGGGCGGTTGGCGGGGGGTTGGATGGGATTTGACATCTTGATCAATCTTTTGGCGGTTCGTGGCCAGGTACTCTGGTTTTTCCAAATGGACGCGGTGGGACCGTTTGCGTTGATTTGTCGGCGGGCGGCGGTCGGGGGTCCGCGTTGTCCGGCGGTTGCTGAATCCTGCAACGGGCGGCCGGCGTGGTGGCCGGGGCCCCTCGTGTGGGTCGAATTGGCTCGGGCCGGGTGAGGTGTGCTTCGGGTACGGCGATTGGCATCAAACGGGGGCTTCTTGACGGCGGTGGCGGCATCTCCTAAGTTTGGCAGTTCAGCGAATCCCCCAACTACGTGCGGATTCCGTCGCTCCGTGGGAGGATTCGAGGGGGCGTTGCCCTGTTGATTTCCCTATAGCCTGCGCCTTGCGGGCGCGTCCGATGCCGATTTTGCGGGAATGCCGATATGTCCAACCTTCCTCCACTGACCAGCCGAATCAACCGGGGCTTCGAGGGTGGCGGCGAATTCGAACGCTTGCTGAACCAACTGCTGCTTGAGCATGCGGATAAAAACCACTTCGAGTACGTGCCGGCGGGGAGTGCCGGCGGGGATCGCGGCGTCGATGGGCTGGTGCCGCAAGGAGGCGTTCCCGGTTTGCAAGGGCCGGTTGCGTTTCAGTTCAAATGGCTATGGGATGGCATCCACAAGGGCAGCAAGGCCAGGCAGATCACCGAGTCGTTGGCCCGCTCGGCTTCCAGCGACGATATCCAGCACTGGGTGTTGGTCACGCCGCACGAGCTGTCGCCGGCAGAACGTGACTGGTTTTACCGGCAGACGCCTCGCGAAGATCTGCAGGTGCATCACTGGGGCCAAGGCCGGATTGAACAGCTGTTGCGTGCCTGCCCGCCGCTGTTCGCTCGTTACTACCCGCACGAGGCCAAGGAGTTGCTGATCCACTATGATGGCCACGATTTCGGAGACTTTGCAGCGGCCTACCGCAGAAAGCTGGTCCTAGCACATCAGAATCTCCGGACTCTTGGTTTTCCGCCGAAGCGGGTGCGCGAAGAAGACGCCGGGCGGGAAATACCGCTTCACAAGATATTCGTCGCTCAGGAATTCTTGGCCCAGCAAGGGGGGGAACGGCGACAGACCTTGGTGGAGTTGCTGGAAGAAGGCCGATCCTGCGTATTGTTGGGCGATGCGGGGATGGGCAAGACAACGCTCTTGAAATTCGTGACTTTGTTGGCGTGCGGCGAGGCGGAGTTGGACGATTTTGTTCTACCGGCGGGCGTGGTTCCCTTGCTGATTCCGATCCGCGACTTCCTCAAGCTGCAACACGACGAGGCGGACCTGGGGTTCTTGGAGTATCTGGAGTCGCGTGCCCGTAGCGATCTGAGCTTGCCGCACGCCCACCGCGCTTTTTTCGAGGCAACGCTCCGGATGGGTGAGGGTCTGCTTCTGATCGACGGATTGGATGAAGCCGGTGGCGACGCGAGCCGCCATCGGATTTCGAATGTCGTCAAGACCTTCCTGGCGGAATTCCCGATGTGCTCCTGCTGGGTCACCTCGCGAGTGTACGGGTACACGCGTGACGTGGCGCTGCCTGGCGACCAGTTTGTCCACTACCGGGTAGGGCGTCTGGAAGACCGCCAGATCGACGCCTTCATCGCTCGCTGGTACGCGATTCAATACTCGGACAATCCGCGCGAGCAAGCGGAACGCGTCGCGTCGCTGCAATCTGCGGTCCGGCGGAATCCGAGCGTAAGGCGGTTGGCTGGCAATCCGCTGCTGTTGACCTTGATGGCCTTCATTCACTACGGCCAACGCAAATTGCCGCAGGACCGGGGGGAGCTTTACGATCAGTGCCTCGAAATGCTGCTGAACAGCTGGGTGAATGCCAAACGCGACGACAGAGCAGCGCTCAATGTCGCGGGGCACCGGTTCGAGGAACTGCGACTGCGGGTGGCAACCCAAATCGACTACCTGGCTCACCTGGCCCTGCACATTCAGGAGTTGAACCAAGCGGCCGAAGACGAGGAGGGGCGGGGCCTGATCCGCCACGACCAGGCGATCGAATGCCTCGCAAGACGGCACTTGCAACGCTCGCGTCGCGATCGGTCCGAGATGGAAATCGCGGAAGCTCGCGAAGAGATGGAACATTTCGTGGACTATGTCAGCGACCGCACGGGGCTGCTGATCGACAAGGGCGGCGGCCAGTTGTCGTTCATCCATCTGTCGTTCCAGGAGTACCTAGCCGCGCTGCTGTTCACTTGCCAGAAAGTCGATGAAAACGAGCAGCGGCGGTTTTTCGAGTCGCATTTGGGAGAATCGGCCTGGGAGGAAGTCCTGCTGCTGAGGTTATGGATCATCCTCCACAAAGCGGGTGGTGGAGCCGAAGAACGATTCGATACGGTGATCAGCAGCCTGCTACGCAAGCTGGAACGGCAACCGGAGCCCAACGCTTGGTTGACGCTGGCCCGCGCTGTGCGAGATGATCTGGAGTTCAGCCAGCGGGACCGGCGCGCGATCATCGAACAGGCACTGGCGTATTGGCTCGCAGATCCCCCTCGTTTCGAGGGCAATTGGTTCGCCGTGCTGGAAGAAATCTGTCTTTTTTCCCCGCGGAGCGGCGAGGAACTGTGCCGAGTGCTTGACCACGGGGCACGCGCTGACGACTTGTCGCGTGCAGCAGCCTGCTCGCACTTGCTGGACCGTTTGAAACCCTCTGAAGGTCGGTCGCACATCGTTCAGCACCCCAAACTCGCGGTACGGCTTGACAGCCTGTTGGAAGAACTGGCAGAGCGGGGCGTCGAGTCGGGATGGCGGCAGAATTTGTGTTTTGTGTTCGAGAGCTTGCTGGATAGCCCGTTGCGCCAGACGGCGCTCGACAGGCTCGCGGCGCTGATCCCGCCGCTGCGCTCGCGGTGCGAAACGCAGGGAGAGCGATCTGGCGGGGTCTGGAATCTGGCGATCCTGATGGGCGACTGCCTGCAATTGCTCAAGGAGCGGGAAGGGGACGTTCCCGAAGCGTTGCGATCTTGTTTCATCGATTGTGTCTTCCGGGCGATTGATCAAGAGATCTCGGTCCGGGAGCGTCAGACGCTGGCCCTGGCGTTGGGTCGTTTGGACGATCCGCGGATCGCGTTGGACTTGCGGGTACCGGACGGGCCTGAGAAGCATCCGGGCTACGTGCAGGTCCCGGCAGGCAGGTACTTGGTGGGTGATGGGAAGGAACCCATCACGATCGCGGAGCCGTTCTGGTTGTCGAAGTACCCGGTGACGAATTCGCAGTACGCTCTGTTCATCGAGGCGGGCGGGTACGAGTGCGAACGTCTCTGGTCGGAGGAGGGCTGGGAATGGGTGGGCAACAACAAGATTAAAATGCCGGCGTATTGGGGGGACGCGTTGTTCAATTCTCCGAACCAGCCGGTGGTGGGCGTGTCATGGTGGGAAGCGGACGCATATTGCCGTTGGGCGGAATTGTTTCTGCCCACAGCAGATCAGGCGGAAGCGGCGGCGCGGGGTCCAAAGGGTTTCGAGTATCCGTGGGGCGATACGTGGGAGGACGGGATCTGCAACAGCGAAGAAAGTGGTTTGGGCAGTTCCTCGGCGGTGGGTATCTTTCCGCGTGACAGCTCCCCGTTCGGGCTGGAGGACATGGCGGGCAACGTCTGGGAGTGGTGCAGCGATACCTATGGGGCCGTCCTCCGGGTGTTCCGGGGTGGGGGCTGGGGGGACGGCGCCGGGAGCTGCCGGGCGGCGCGCCGCTACGGGCTCGGGCCGGAGTACCGGGACGTGTTCCTGGGCTTCCGTGTGGCCGCAGTTCCGCTCAGTCCAGAACCAGCCTAGCGCCAGTTCCGCGAGCGGAGCCGGTAGCGTAGGCTGAACCGGCAGCGTGCGGAGCGGAGCGGAGCCGAGTGCG
>SLEY01000500.1 GCA_007124535.1 Planctomycetaceae bacterium | reverse complement strand
TGTCAGATCCCGCGGGCGCTCTGGCTCAGCAGATCCGGCACGGAACAGTCTCGCACCGGGCGATAGCCTTTCAGCGGCACGAGATGCTCATGCACGGCGTCGATCATATCAGCCGGTTGGGGGAAGAACGCGTCTTCGACTTCGTCCGCGGGCGTGATCCAGTTGCGGCTGCCGACCACGACGGGCGGGGCATCCAGTTCGTCGAACGCGAAATGGGCGATTTTCGACGCGTAGGTGTGCAGGATGCTGCCCCGCTCGCAGGCGTCGGAGGTCAGCAGGATTTTGCGGGTCTTTTTGACGGACTCCAGCACCTTCTGGAAATCGAAGGGCACCAGGGTGCGGGCATCGATGATTTCGCAGGACAGGCCATGGCGTTCGGCCAGTTCGTCGGCGGCTTCCAGAACCCGATACAGGGTCGCGCCCACGGACAGGATCGTCAGATCGGTTCCTTCGCGTTTGACATCCGGTTCGCCCATGGGGATTTCGTAGGCGCCCTCGGGCACCCCACCCGGCTGGAACAACTCGGGCATGTCGTAAATCCGCTGGCTCTCGAAAAACACCACCGGGTCGGTCCCCAGCAGGGCCGAGTACATCAGTCCCTTGGCGTCGTAGGGCGTGGCGGGAAAGACGACCTTCAGACCGGGGATGTGCGTGCACATGCTGCTCCAGTCCTGGCTGTGCTGGGCGCCGTACTTGGACCCCACCGACACGCGGAGCACGACGGGCATTTTCAACAGCCCGCCCGACATCGACTGCCATTTCGCCAGTTGGTTGAAGATCTCATCACCGGCGCGTCCCATGAAATCGCAGTACATCAATTCCACCAGCGGGCGCCCGCCTTCCAGGGCGTAACCGACGGCCGTGCCCACAATCGCCCCTTCGCTGATGGGCGAGTTGAATAACCGGTGATAGGGCAGGGCTTCCGTCAGTCCCCGGTAGACGGCAAAGGCGCCGCCCCAGTCGCGATTCTCCTCGCCATAGGCGACCAGCGTGGGATCCTGGTAGAAACGGTCGATAATCGCTTCGAACAGCGCGTCCCGGATGCCGATGCAGCGTTGTTTGGGCAGCGGTTTGCCACTTTCGTCCAAGCCGCTGCGGCTGCGCTTGGCCAACTGCTGGACTCGCGGATTCTCTTCCAACGGCATCCGCACGTCGACCGGGCGGTCCTCCATCTTTTCCTCTCGCGTGTTGGAGAACATCACCCGTTCCAGCAGGCAGTCGCGCGGTTTCAGATCGGCGTGGGGCGACACGTTCAGATCGATGGCTTTCTTGTAGGCCTTCAAGATCTTCTCGTCCACCCAGGTCTGCAGCTGATCGATCTCCTCCTGCGTGCACACCTTTGCCGCCACCAGTTCGTCGGCAAAGGTGTTGAGCGGATCGACCTCCTGCCAGGCGGCCACCTCTTCGCGTACCCGATACGAACTGGCGTCCGAGGGGGAATGGCCGCTGAAGCGGTAGGTCACCGTATCCAAAAGCACCGGCCCCTCGCCGCGAGCCAGGATCTCCTTCTTGCGCCCGATCGCCTCGATGACGGCCAGTGGATTGAACCCGTCTATCCGTTCGGCGTGCATTTGATCCGGTGTCAGACCGGCCCCCATCCGGGCCAGGACTTGAAAGCCCATCGTCTCGCCAACCGGCTGGCCGCCCATGCCGTAGAAATTGTTGACGAAGTTCATGATCAACGGCAGGCCGCCCCGGTGGCTCTCCTCCCACAACGATTTGAACTGGTCCATCGTGGCGAAACACAGACCCTCCCACGTCGGACCGCAAGCCGATGCGGCGTCGCCAATGTTGCCGATCACAATCCCCGGACGCCGATTGATATGCTTGAACAAGGCGGCCCCGACGGAAATGTCGGCCGAACCTCCTACAATCGCGTTGTTCGGATAGATCCCAAAGGGCGGGAAAAAGGCGTGCATCGATCCGCCCAGGCCCTTGTTGAAACCGGCTTCCCGAGCGAAAATCTCGGCCAACGCCCCGTAAATCAGATAATCGATCGCCAAGTCCTTGGCGTCCCCCGTGGCGTCCTTCTCCACCACGCGCAGGCAATCCCCCCCGAAATACTCCTGCATGATCCGCGTCAGCTGGCCGTCCTCCAACTGATGGATCGCCGACAAACCCTTTGCCAGGATCTCCCCGTGCGACCGGTGCGAACCGTACACGTGGTCCTCCACACCCAATAAAAATGCTTGACCCACCGCCGAGGCCTCCTGGCCGATCGACAAATGGGCCGGACCACGATGATTGTAAGGAATATCGCGGTAATGACCCTGACGCTTGACCGAATCCAGCATGCTCTCGAAACCCCGGATGACCATCATGTCCCGCTGGATGCGAACCAAGTCCTCCTTGCGGAAGTTGCCCGAGGCCACCTCCTCCGCCACGGACTTGTCATACGCGTTGACCGGAATGGGTGTAAACTCGACGTAGTCTTTCGCACGCGCTTCGTCCGGGTGGATCATAAGTTCTTTGGGCATGCAAGGTTCTCCCCGAAATAACGAGTATCTGATGTTGTTTTTTTGTTTTCCGGCACCACTTCCGTCGGATCACCTGCTGGAAATCGTTGCCTGACTTGACGCTAGGCAAGCCCGGTGTTACGTTCATAGCCGATGGGGCCCGCATAGACTAACACGAAACCGATCCGGGAATCAACCACGTCGATTCAAATAATCCGCGGATGTGCCGCGGCCAGAGGAAGAAGCGGAGGACAACAGCATGCAATCATCGATTACGCTCCCCCAGCTGAGCGACGGTCTGGTCGACGCGACCGTGGTTCGTTGGCTGAAGGGCCCCTCGGAGGAGTTCTCGCCAGGTGACCTGCTGGTGGAGTTGGAAATCGAGGATGCGGTGGTGCAATTGGAAGCATCCCAAGCGGGCCGCTTGACTCGGCTGGTCGCTCCGCCTCAGCAGACGGTCCAAGTGGGTGGGGTGTTGGCCGAGGTGGAAACGTCGGGCGAGGCGGCTGGGGCGAGCGTTCCGGCGGCTTCCGAGCCGCAAGCGGGGTCCACCGATTCCCCCTCCGAGAAGAGTTCGTCTGAGCCCCCCGCCGCGTCGGGGGCCGGGGGTTCGCCCGAAAATGTCCGCCCCATCCTCATGCCGCAGGCGAGCAACACGATGGAGGAGGGCATTCTGGTCGCCTGGAAGGTGTCCGAAGGGGACACGATCGAGGTGGGCCAAGTGATTTGCGAGGTGGAGACCGACAAAGCGACGGTCGAGTACGAATCGCCGGAGGCGGGACGAATCGCCCGGTTGCTGCTGCAGGAGAACGAAGCGGCGCCGATCAAGGAACCGATCGCCTTGCTGGCGGACAACGATGCGGATGTCGAAGCCTACTTGGCGACTCGAGATACGGGTGCTCCGGCGACAGCAACCGCAGGGGCGGCGGCCTCTTCCGCGTCGGAGGCGCCGGGCGCGGCCGCAGCGGCGGCCGTCTCCGCACCCGCCACGCGGACCGCCGGAGGCCGTGTCAAGGCATCGCCGGCGGCCCGCAAGCTGGCTTCTGAGCGAGGCCTGGATCTGGGGGCGATCGGCCAAGGCAGCGGGCCCGGCGGGCGAATCCTCTCCAGCGACGTCGCCCGTGCCAAGGTGGGGGCGCCCGCAGCCGCGGACGGCCAGATCCAGCGGTACCCCATGCCCAAAATGCGGCGGGCCATCGGCTTGAACCTGCAACGCTCGAAACAAACGATCCCCCATTTCTATCTAAGCGCCACCGTCGACGCGGCGGCCCTGGTCGATTACTATCGGGCACGCAAACCCCAGACCGGCTGTACGATCAACGATTGCATCGTGCTGGCCACCGGCCGGACGATGGCCGAGTTCCCCGCGGTCCGCAGCCAGATCGTGGAGGACGAGATCCTCGAGTATCCGCACGCCAACATCGGCATCGCGGTCGGTGTCGAACACGGCTTGGTCGTCCCTGTGGTCCGCAACGTGGATACCCTGTCGCTGGACCAGTTGGCGAGCGAGGCGAAACGGGTGGTCGAGAACGCGCGGAAGGGCAAGCTGGACAACGTCGGGCAGGGCAACTTTACCATCACCAATCTGGGTATGTTCGGGGTGGAAGCGTTCAGTGCGATCATCAATCCGCCCGAATCGGGGATTCTGGCGGTCGGGGCGGCTCGCGAGTCGGTGATCGTGGAAGACGGGGCGATCCGCGCCGCACGCGTGATGACCCTGACGATCAGCACGGACCATCGCATCGTGGATGGGGTGATCGCGGCGAAGTTCATCGGCCGACTGAAGGAGTTCCTCGAGCACCCCGCCACCTTGATAGGCTAGTCTCCGCGGTTTTTCCCTCCAATTCCTGTACCCGCAAACTTTCACAGCGGTAAATTTCTCATGACGGATAAGCATTTTGACTTGGTCGTGATCGGCAGTGGGCCGGGTGGTTACATTGCCGGGCTCCGGGCGGCAGCTCAGGGCGCCCGGACAATGGTAATCGAGCGGCATCATTTGGGCGGTACGTGTTTGAACTACGGGTGCATCCCGTCCAAGGCCCTGTTGGCTTCGGCCGAATTGTTCCATGCCCTGCAGCATGCGGGCGACTGGGGTTTGACGATCGACGGCACGATCGGATGCGACTGGAAGCGGGTGATTGGCCACAAGGACCGGATCATCCGCCAGTTGCGTGGTGGGATCGCCGGTTTATTCAAGGGGCGGCGGGTGGTGAGCCAGGCGGGGCAGGCCGGTTTCGAAGCGCCCGGGCGGATGGTGGTGACCTCGGAGGACGGCTCGCCGCAGGTCGTGACGGCGGACAAGGTGATCGTGGCCACGGGCTCGGTGCCTTCGCGGATCCCCGGCTGGCCGGACGATCCGGAGCGGGTTTGCACGTCGGACGAGGCGGTGCATTGGACGTCGCTGCCCCGGCGGTTGCTGATTGTGGGCGGCGGCGTGATCGGCTGCGAATTCGCCTGCATGATGCAAGCCTTTGGCGTCCAGGTGACGGTGGTCGAGATGCTGTCGAATCTGATCCCGACGATGGATCACGATTTAGGCCAGGCCCTGGCGGCGATTTTCAAGCGGCGGGGGATCGAGTGCCGGCTGGAGACCAAGATCGACCGTCTGGACATCGACGGCGACGGCCTGATCCAAGCTCAGTTGTCCCGCGGCGAGTCGGCGACTTTCGACCGCGTCCTGGTGGCCACCGGCCGCAGCCCGAATACCAGCGGTCTCGAACTGGAACGTGCCGGGATCCGGACCACTCGCCGCGGTTTTGTCCCGGTGAACGATTTGCTGGAGACGAACGTGCCCGGCCACTATGCGATCGGGGATGTCAACGGCCGCTGCCTGTTGGCCCATGCCGCTTCGGCTCACGGGGTCGCCGCGGTCGAGAACGCCTTGGGGGCGAACCAGCCGTTCGAATCGCCCATCCCGTTGGCCGTGTACACCTTTCCCGAAGTCGCCGCGGTCGGCCTGACCGAAGCCGAAGCTCGCCAGCAGGATCTGCCGATCGCCGTCGGCCGGTTCCCGATCGGGCACTTGGGCAAGGCGATGGCCGCCCGGCATCCCGAAGGCTTTGTCAAAATGATTCGGCACCGGGAGACGGGCCAGTTGCTGGGCGCGCACATGATCGGGGCCCATGCCACCGAGTGCATTGCGGCGCCCACGGCGCTGCTGCACATGAAGGCCTCGATGCAGGACGTCGCGGAAACGGTTTGGGCCCATCCCACGATCAGTGAATCGATCAAGGAATCGGCCGAAGACGCGTTGAATCTGGGGCTGCACCTGCCCCCGCGCAAGATCCTTCGCGGCGCGGTGGCCACCGCGTAACCGCCCCGAGTTCGCCGCCGGACACGGCCCGTTCATTCGGCCGTGCGGCACGGGGGCCCTCGCGCGGCGGTCCGGGAACGCCTTTCGAGACCGGCCACCGAACGCTTTTTTTAACCTCCAGGAGGGAACTGGTGATGAGCCGACAACTGACCGATGCGATCGACGCCTTGCGGAATCTGGGCACGCCCGAAGCGATCCGGGCCGCAGCCGAACAGGGGCAACTCGCGCCGCCCGCCCCGGTCAACTCGCACATCCATCTGCCGCCCAATTTCTCGGCGTTCGAGACCGTTCAGCAAGCCGTATCGCTGGCGGCCGATCAGGGGCTGAAGGTGCTGGGCGCCAGCAACTACTACGACTATCAGGTCTATGCCGATTTCGCGGCGGAGACCGGCCGCGCGGGCATCTTTCCGCTGTTCGGCCTGGAAATCATGTGCCTGGATCCGGAGTTGCGGGAGGCGGGGCTGCGGATCAACGACCCGGGCAACCCCGGCAAGATCTATCTGTGCGGCAAGGGCATCACGCGTTTCCACCCGATGACGGCGGAAGCCGTACGGCTGTTGGACCGCATCCGCCACAACGATGGCACGCGGATGGCGGCGATGGTCGACCGCCTGGAGCAGGTGCTGGCCGAGCGCGGCCTGGCCACCGGGCTCGACCCGCAAGCCGTGGCGGACGGGATCGTCCGGCGGCACGGCTGCGACCCCGCGACGGTGTGGCTGCAGGAGCGTCACGTGTCCCGGGCTTTCCAGGAGGCCCTGTTCGGGCAGCTGCCGCCCGAGTCCCGGCTGGAACGGCTGGCTCAGGCGCTGGGGACGGCCCCCAGCACCGCCGACCCGGAGGATGCGGTGGCGATCCAGAACGACATCCGTTCGCACTTGATGAAAGCCGGCCGGCCCGCCTTTGTGGAAGAAACGTTCGTCGGCTTCGAGCACGCTCGGCGGCTGATTCTGGAACTGGGCGGGCTGCCCAGCTATCCGGTGATCGCCGATGCGGCCCAGCCGATCTGCGATCTGGAAGAACGGCCCGAACGACTGATGGCGGAACTGGACCGGCGGCAGATCCACGCCGTGGAATGGATCCCGGTGCGGAACCGGCAGGAGGTCCTGGGCGACTATGTGCGGACCCTGCGGCAAGCGGGAAGGCCGGTTACCGCCGGGACGGAACATAATACGCTGGACCTGATCCCCCTGGAGCCGCAGGCCAAGGACGCCGCGGTGCCCGAGGATGTGCAAGCCATCTTTTGGGAAGGGGCCTGCGTGGTGGCCGCCCATCAGTTTCTGAACCTGCACGGCGAATGCGGGTTCGTGGACGCCCAAGGCCGGCCGAATCCCGATTTCGCCTCGGCCGAACAGCGCATCGAAACGTTTGCCAAATGGGGCGCGGCGGTGATCTACCGCTACCAGCACGCCCCGCGCCCTCACTGAATCCCAACCCCGCCGCGGAGAAACCTTCGTGAACGAATCCCAAACGCCCGCCTGGCCCGCCTTTGCCGCCGATGAGCATCCCCTGGATGTGATCGTCAAACTCTCCCGCTTCTACGGCGCCGACCCGTCCATCGTGCTGGCCGGCGGCGGCAATACGTCCTGCAAAATCGACGACGTGCTGTATGTCAAAGGCAGCGGAACCGCGCTGGCGACCATGACGCCTGAAGGCTTCGTCAAAATGGATCGGAACAAGCTCCAGGAACTGGCCGACGCCACGCTGGACGAGGACCCGGTGCAACGCGAGGCGCAGTACAAGCAGGCGATCATGGGGGCCCAGTGCGAACCGGAGAAGGGCCAGCGGCCTTCGGTCGAGGCGCTGCTGCACCACTTGGTCTCCGGCCGGTACGTGGTGCACAGCCATGCCACCCTGGTCAACACGCTGACCTGTGCCAACGGCGGGGAGGCCTGGGCCCGCGAGATTTTCGGAGACGAGATTGTCTGGGTGCCCTACGTCGACCCCGGCTTCATCCTCGCCCAGACCCTGAAACGAGCCCTGGCCGAGCACCGGGCCCGCACCGGCCGCGAGGCGCCGCGAGCCGTGCTGATGGCCAACCACGGCTTGATCGTCGCCGGCGATGATCCCGAAACGGTCCGCGAGAACACCCAATTCATCCTGGATGGGATCGCCCAACGCCTGGGACCGGCTTGGTGGAGCGAAGCCTGGGGCCCGTTCACTCGAGCCGCCGGCGCCGACCGGCTGCTGCAGACGATCGCGCCCGCCTTGCGCGGACTGCTGGCGGAACCGGAAGCCACCGCGCTCAAGGTGGTCACCTGCGACGATTCCGACCTGGTCCTCCAGTTGGCCGGAACCGAGACCGGCAAATCGCTGGCCGCCGGCGGGCCGCTGTGTCCCGACCAGATCGTCTACTGCAACAGCTACCCGCTGTGGTTCGAACCGGCCGAGGGGGAAAGCGAGGAGCGGTTGGTGGAACGTCTGCGGGGGGAAATCGCCCGGCACACGGCCGAGACCGGCTTCGCTCCCAAAGTGGTCCTGGTCCGGGGCGTCGGCCTCTTCGCCGCCGGCGATGATTTCAAACTGGCCCACGCCGGGCGGGAGGTCTACCGCGATGCGATCCAGGTGATGGCCGGCGCCACACGGATGGGCGGCGGGCCCGAAGCCGTCCACCCCCTGACCGAGGACCAGCGACGCTTCATCGAAGATTGGGAAGTCGAAGCGTATCGCCGGAAAGCTGCGGCGGCGGGCATGGTAGGGCGGCTGGCCGGCAAGGTGGTCGTGGTGACGGGCGCCGCCCAGGGCTTCGGCTACGAAATCGCCTGCGAACTGGCGGCCGAGGGCGCGGCTGTGGTGTTGACCGACATCAACCAGCCCGGCGTGCTGGAGGCGGCCCGAGGCCTGCAGGAAAAACACGGTCCGGGAAGGGCCCTGGGCCTGGAAATCAACGTCACCGATCGGCAATCCATCGCGGACTGCCTCCGAAAGGTGGTCCATGCCTACGGCGGCTTCGACGTCTTCCTGTCCAACGCCGGCGTGCTGAAAGCCGCCTCGGTCAAGACTCAGGACGAGCGGGATTTCCAGTTCGTTACGGAGGTCAACTACAAAGGTTACTTCCTCTGCGTCCAGCAGGCCGCGCCCGTACTGGCCCGGCAGCACCAGGCGAAACCGGGCTATACCAGCGACATCCTCCAAATCAATTCGAAATCCGGATTGGTCGGTTCGAATCGCAACGGGGCCTATGCGGGCAGCAAGTTCGGCGGCATCGGATTGACCCAGTCCTTTGCCCTGGAATTGGTCGAAGACGGGATCAAGGTGAATGCCATCTGCCCCGGCAATTTCTTCGATGGCCCGCTGTGGTCGGACCCGGAAAACGGGCTCTTCGCTCAGTACCTGCGGACCGGCAAGGTGGAGGGCGCGAAGACGGTCCAGGACGTGCGGCGGGCGTACGAGGCCAAAATCCCCCTGGGACGCGGGTGTACCACGTCCGACGTGGTCCAAGCCATCTTCTATCTGATCGAACAGCAATATGAGACCGGCCAAGCCCTGCCCGTTACCGGGGGGCAGGTCATGCTCAGCTGAATCGCGGAAGGAAACTACGGAATGGCCACGGGTGAACGCACCTTCGTCGGCTTCGGGTTCGGCCCGATCCAAAGCGCCCTGTTCTTGTACGAAGCCTACCGTTCGGGCAACTTCGGCCGCTATGTCATCGCCGAAGTGGACGCCGACCTGGTCCGCGACGTCCGCACCGGCGGCGGGCGATATACCATCAACATCGCCCATCCGGATCGGATCGAACAGGTCACGGTCGACGGCGTGCGCCTGTGCGATCCGGCCGTGACCCCGGATCGCCAGGAACTGGTGGCGGCGATCGCTGCGGCCGACGAACTGGCCACGGCCCTGCCCAGCGTGCGGTTTTACGACGCGGGCCGGGCCACCAGCGTGGTCGAACTGCTGTCCGAAGGGCTGCGGCGGCGCGATCCCGCCAAACCGGCCGTCCTCTACGCGGCGGAAAACCACAACCAGGCCGCCGAAATCCTCGAGGAATCGTTGAGTTCCCGCGTCCCGGACGAACAACGAGCCGGTTTCCAACTGCTGAATACGGTCGTCGGCAAGATGAGCGGGATCCTGGACGACGTCGCCATCATCCGCCGCCTGGGACTGGCGCCGCTCACCCCGGACACCGGCCGCGCCGTGCTGGTCGAACAATTCAATCACATCCTGATCTCACGCGTGACCGTGCCCGGCTTCCGCCGCGGGATCGAGGTCTTCGTGGAAAAAGACGACCTGCTGCCGTTCGAGGAAGCCAAACTGTACGGTCACAACGCCATCCACTCGCTGATCGGCTTCCTGGCCCGACAGCGCGGATTGACCACGATGGCGGAAGCCGCCAACGACCTGGCCCTGCTGGCCACCGCCCGCGCGGCCTTTCTCGACGAATCCGGCGCGGCCCTGATCCGCAAGTACCGGCAGCTGGACGAGCCCCTGTTCACGCCGGCCGGTTACCAGGCCTATGCCGAAGACCTGATCCAGCGGATGGTCAATCCCTACCTGAACGACCAGGTAGCGCGCGTCACCCGCGATCCGCGGCGCAAATTGGGCTACGACGATCGGCTGTTCGGCGCCATGCGGTTGTGTCTGGAACACGGCATCACGCCCGCGCATCTGGCCCAAGGCGCCGCGAGTGCGCTGAGTTCCGCCGTCCCGGGACCCCTGAACTCGCCAGCCGAAGTCCGTGACCACCTGCACGCCGTCTGGGGCCCCCACACCGATCACCACGCCCCCGCCCTGATCCAGCTGACCTGGCAAGCCCTGAAAACGCCGTTTTGAAGCGGAAACGCGGCACGAACTCGGCTTCTTACCCGGTTCCCCGCACGCATCGGCCGAGGCCGTCTGGGGATTCGCTCAGCGTCGGGGGCCGCGTGTCAGGAAGCCGATGACCGCCACGAACAGGGCGGCGCCCAGGATGGACCAAACGATCGGAAATTGCGTTCCTCGCAGGTCCAGCATCAACAGTTCCGGAAGCCCCAGCGTCCGTTTCAACCAGACACCGATCAAGGCGCCGATGAACCCCAAGGCGATCGCCACCAGGCAACCCCCCCGCGAGTATCCGCTGATCGCCTGACCAAGTGCTCCGCAGATCCCGGCCACAAGCAGTAAGACCAGAAAATCGATCAACCCCATCTCGGTTTCCTTTCTTATCAGTCATCTAGGAACGGTAGGGCCCAACGGGTCTGCCGCGGGCGGCTCAGGGGACGATGTCTTCCGGTTCCGGCATGGGGGGAGCCGCTTCGTCGGGCGTGACCCCGTAGATCGGCTCGCGCTCGACCTCGCGGGGCGGGCCCTCGGGGGTGGCTTTCACGTCGCGGGCCGCCGCGACCGCCCGGCGCGAGTAGTCGATCGATTCGGCCAGGATCCGGGCCGATTCCTGGGGGGCGTGGAAGCCGTGCGAGTTCTCCGAAAAGACGAAATCCAGCCGCCACTGCGCGCTGCGGTGCAACGCGCGGAGCGGCTCGAGTTGTTCCTCGGTCCCGCCCGCCTCCTTCGCCTCGACAATCGCCTCGACCATGTCGACCAGGGCCTCAGCCGCGCGCAGGATCAGCCCGTGGGTGCGGTCCTGGATCGTGTGCGCCCGCGAGAGCAGCTCCTCCTCCGGAACGTTGTGGCAGGTCTGGCAGGACGCCGCCACGTCCAGCAGGGGGCTGCGGACGTGGTGGTCGGAGATCTTCATCGCCCCGACGCGCCGGTACGGCATGTGGCAGTCGGCACAAGAAACGCCCGCCGCCGCGTGCGTGCCCTGCCGCCACAGCTCGAACTCCGGATGCTGCGCCTTGAGCATCGGGGCCCCGGTGATGCCGTGGGGCCAGTCGGTAAACTCGATCTCGTCGTAATACGCTTCCATCTCTTCCACCAGAAGGCCGCGGCGCCAAGGATAGACAAGCTGGTTGTCCGGCTCAGCGAAATAATACTCGACGTGGCACTGGGCGCAGGTAAAGCTGCGCATCTCTTGGTGGCTGGCGTCGCGGTTCACGTCGTAATTGTCAATTCCCTCGGATGCCTTGTACGTGCGGATGCCCTCGATGAACGCCGGCCGCGTGATCCGCAGCCGCATGGTGGCCGGGTCGTGGCAGTCGACGCAGCTTACCGGATGCTCGATCAGCGGCTGCCCCTCGTCGTCGGTCAGGTCCCGCGCCTCGTCCCACGACATGGCGTTGACTTGCCGGAACCCTTCCATCACGTCGCCCTCGCCCATGTAACGGTACGCCGGCAACACCGAAGAATGACAATGCAGGCAAGCGCCGGGCTGAGGACGCTGCTCGACCCGCGCGGTGTGGTCCTGGTCGTGCAGCATGTAAGCGTGGCCGCGGGCCTCGCGGTAATCGATCGAGAAGGCATGGCCCGACCACATGGTGCGGAGCCACGGGTACACCTCGAGCTTTTGGACAGGAACCGCATCGCTGCCGCCGTAGCGGGTGCGGTCGTAATCGACCGTGCGCCGGTAACTCTCGTACTGGCGGGGCCAGTTCGCGCCCCACACAGCCGGGTCGATGGTGTCTTCATCAATGTCGACCACCCGTTCGAACGGCACGCGAGCCTCCTGTTTCCGGGTAAAAATGTTCATCAGCAGGGCCAGAATGATGACCGTGCCCGTGGCGGCGCCGACAATGATTGCCGCGTACAGCGCCACACTGCGCGGTCGCCCGGGCAACGGATGCTTCTTGAGCGGTGCCGGTCCCGAGGGTGTGTCTCCCGGGGGGGGATTGTCTTGGGACGGCAGGGGGGAATCGGGGCTCATGCGACCTGCTCCTTTTCAGTCTTCCGGGTTGGGGAAAGGCTTGGCTCTGGAGGAGCCGGCGCGCCAGCGGGCGTACAACCTTGGTCGCGCCGTATGGCCCACGTCCGCGTGGCAATGCAGACACGACACCCGGCCGGGTTGGCCGAGCGGTTCGGCATGTGCCAGCATGGCGGCCACCATCGACTGGTGACAGCGAACGCAGTTGTCTTCGAGGATGCGCAGATTGCGCGGCTTGATCTGGATCGGCTCGTGGAAATCTTCGAAGGTGAACGCCCACGAGTGAAAGAAACCGTTGTCCGCCTTGGAAAGGAGGCTATGAGGAAAGGTGACGGGCAAATGGCAATCGACGCACGTAGTGGCCGCGCCATGGCTGCTCTGCACCCACGTATCATAGTGTGGTTGCATGATGTGGCAGTTGATGCAGGCTTCCGGGGCGTCGCTGAAGTACGACCAGCCTTCGCCGTAATGGAACGTGAAGCCGCCGGCGCCGAGGAAGCAGCCCATCAGCACCGCCGCGGCAAGGCCCGCCAGCGAGATGTAGTGTCGTTGCTGCACCCTCGACTCCTCGTATGTCGGCTCGAATTCGGCGTACCGTTCGCCAATATCCGCATGCTCGTGATCGCAATGGAGCAACCGCGACGTGTGGTGCGGCTCCGGCCGCGTGTCGTACGTCGTCACCGCCTTGCCGGTCCGCGGCCCGGCGATGGGGCAAAAGTGCGAATTTTGAATTTTATACCATCCGCTTCGCGAATTCCAGATACGCGGGGGCGGAATTCGGGTCGTGCCAACGCCCCCTGAGAATGCCGGCGCCACATTGAGCTGCGGGGGTCAACCCGCCCCCCGACAAACTGACGCCACGGGGGCCTGATGGCTCCAAGTCGCTGGCGAAGGGCGCTCTTTCCAGCCCACGCCAAGACCCCCGCAAGGGCTTGACCAGCGCCTCCCTGGGCTCCCGATGAATCGATTGCGAATTCGGGGCACGCGGAAGCGCTTGGTGGAGGTCGATAATCTACCCCGTTCGGCTGGTGGCTCCCGCCCCCGTTCGGCTCGGGTCTCCCGACGCCGCCGACCCCGCACCCCGTTCGGCTAGTGTCTCCGGCCCCCCGTTCGGCTAGGGTCTCCCGACCCCGCCGAAACCGCCGAAACCGCCGACCGAAGGTCTCCCGGGATATTGGAGACCTTCGGTCGGCGCGGTGGCTCGGTCAGAGATCGGCCACAAAACGGCGGGTCGATTATTTCCTGCGAGTTGCCTGAGGATGACACGAAGATCGCGATGCGCTCGTTCCGCCCGGAAGGAGCCGCAAGAAATCAGCCCGGATCCATTCGGAACTCAGTCGGTGACCGAGGTGACCGATACGATGCTTCCGGTGAGCAGGGGGAAAGATTCCTGTCCGGTATTCACGACAAGTCGCCCCTGAGAATCGATGCCGACACAGCGGCCTGCGACCCGCGGCGCCCGATCGGTGCCGGCGAGTTCGATGTTCTTGCCCGTCGGCCAATGGTGTCGCGAGTATTCTT
>SLEY01000143.1 GCA_007124535.1 Planctomycetaceae bacterium | reverse complement strand
TCTCGGCCGAGCCGCTGAATGACTCGCTGGCGGAAACGACCACCCCGCCCGTCGCCTCCCCCGTGGCCGCGCCGGCCGAAAAACCGAACCGTGCCGCCACGCCCTCCGAAACGATTCGCCTCGATCGGTTCGGAATCGAGGATGCCTTGACGGACATGGCTGATGAGGTTTTCCAATCCCTGGGCGAACGTTCGCCGCTGGAAGACGTCCTGGACGAACTGCTGCTGTAGACGCTACGGCAGCACGCCACGCGTAGCAGCGACTGCCGGGCGGGTCAGGTCCTCGGGCCGCCGTCCGGCAGATAGCTGGCGTGCGAGAAATCCAGCAGCCGGGCGATCAAGACCTCCGGCACATGCTCGATCCGCCGGTGATAACGTTCGACGGAATCGTTGTACCCGCTGCGCATCAAGGCGATCTCGTCCTCCACCTCGGTCAGGGCCCGCATCAGGCGCGCCACCAGTTTCTGGCTCTTCAACCGCGGCTGGGACTCGACTCGGGCCAGCACGCGTGTCTCCAACCGGTCGATCCGGCTGAGATTGGCCGGGTCCGAGATGGGCTGTTCGGAAGATCGCAACTTCCGCCGCAGGACGGTCAGCTGCTTTTGCAAGACCCGCTCGTGACCCAGGAATCGCTGCACGACCTTGACCAAATTCCGGATCAGATCGAACCGCTTTTGCAGGGCCACCTCGATGTTCGCCCGGTTGCGCCGCACGCGTTCGCGGAGGAAGATCAGATCGTTGTAATACAGCAAGCCCAGCACCAGGAACAGGTAGCTGCACGACAAGGCGGCCATCAATACGTACAGCAGGGGTCCGAAGGCGACCAGCAGCCCGGCCAGTCCCAGGGCAGCCGTCAAGGTGGCGAGGATGCCGAGGTTCAAACAGCAGAAGCCTAGCGAGGCTTTGCGATGCACCAATTCGTCCTCGCTGCTCGAGCTGATCAAGTACGGGGTTTGGGCGTCCTCGTAAGCGATCATCAGCCGGTTGTGCAGGGCCGGATTGATCATGGCCGGCCCCAGGATGTAGATCGGCTCCCCGGGGCAGATCAGCCACTCCGTATGCCGCAACCGGCCCTCGCGAGTCACCTGCGGACGGAGGAAAAGATCCGCACGGCTGGAATCGACCAGCATCCGCCCCGTCGAATCGACGCAGAAAAAAGGCAGTCGCGCGTTGTCGTCGGAAAGCGTCTCCCAATGCGCGTCCTTGCCGCTGCCCTGACGTTCCTCGAGCTTGTGCCGGTAATACACGCAGGCACGGCTGGAATACGGGGCCGTCAGCTCGCAACCGTCCTGATAACGTTCGACCTGACCCTGCAATTCGGTCAAGCCGTAGACGACGCCCGAGGCCGGCGAGGTGGGGACGTTTTCAATCATCCGCTTCAGCCCGATCTTGCCGATCCCCAGCCAGGTCGCCAGCCCCGCCCCGGCCGTCCCGAGCAGCAACGCCGGCAACCCGATCCATACGGGCAAGCGTACCGGCGGGTGACGCTGCTCAATCGCCCGCACTTCCTGCTGCTCCGGCTCCGGCAGCTCGACCGGGGGGATCAACCGAGCCCCGACCAACCGCCCCACCACCAGCTCGGGAAACCGCCCCAGATTCCGATTCGTCCGCTCGATGGACAAGGCCATCATCTGGCGGATCCCCGCCAAGCGTTGACGGTCTGCCGCGGACAACACGGCGTACTGCGGTTCATCCCACGAACCCAGTCGCTCGAACGCGCCCGGCCACGCCACTCCCCGCTCCGTCAGCAATTCCCGGATGGCCTCAGGGCCCTCCTCCAAGGTCCGTTCCGCCGCTCGATGCGCACTCCGCAAATCGGAGCCCATCATCACCAAGCCCTGCAGGAACAATACGACCACCACCACCGATACGGCCGAACTCAGGTACCCGGCCGAATGATGGACCCGCAACAGCCGCAACACGAAGAATACGGCAAACAACAGCATGCCCACGCCAGCCAACAACGCCGCACCGCTGGAGATCGTCCGCCCCTGGCGTTGTTCCGCCTCCCTCCGCGACGAGACCAGCGGATAGTAACTGCCCGGGGTTTGAAAGCCGATCCGATAGTTGTGCCCGGCCCGTTCCGCGAAACCGAATACAAACACCCGGTCGCCCGGTTCGATCCGCCATTCGGTATAGCGGCGGTTGCCTCGCCGCCGCCGCAGTTTGCGAGGCGCGTCGAATTCAATCCCCGCCTCGCTGCCCACAACCAGCACCGTTCCGGTTTCGTCCTCCAGGTGAAAGTCGACCGCATTCGAACTGCGACTGACCGTGCGCCATCTGTCGTCCCGCCGCCTTTCGAGCCGGGCCCGGTAATACACACTGGTGGCGCTTGAATAGGGCGCCCGCACCACATCGCGATCCGCGACCACCGTTCCTCGCACAACCACTTCGCCAGCGAAAACCGAGGCAATCGGTACGGTCGGGTTGCGCTCCAATTGTCGGATCTTGCGGATCTCGCCCATGCTGTAGCCGACGGCGACCAAGCCTCCGATCGCCAGCACACCCGCAGCCAACGCTTTCAGTGTACTCCAAACGGGCGATCGCGATTGGAATCGGCGGCTCAGCATGCCCGTTGCTTCCCCCTCTCAGAAGTTGTCTCCAGAAAAAAAACATCCGGCGAGAATGGATGTCCAGCTGCTGACGGGCCATCTCGGACCGCGGTCTCGTCCGGCAGAGGCAACAAGCCCCACTCGCAGACCGAACGGATCTGCCAGTCGACAGGAACGCTCGGGCAACCTTCCTCGTCCGGTTGACGCGGCCGGCGACAAGCCAAACACAATCTTCGTATTTTATCGGTGAGGCAAGTCACGAAATGGTTGGCCGGGCTGCCCCGCCCTCCGGTGGACGTCGCGCCGGGTGCCATCATCTCGGGGGTTGACGCGCCCCTACCCTTCTTTCAGCGGCCCTGGCGACTTGTCGAACTCCCCTTCCACCGGCTATTCTAGACGATATGGCATTGATTATCGACGGTTACAATCTGCTGAACGTCACCACGTTGGAAGTTCCCACTCGCCAGGGGGCGTCGCTGCACCAGTTGCGAACTGCTTTGCTGGACTTTCTGGCGCAGCGTCTGGAATCGAAGGAACGGAGTGTGACGACGGTGGTGTTCGATGCCCGCCGTGCTCCCCCCGGTCTGGCTCGCGTTCAGGACTACCGCCAGATGACGGTGCGATTTGCCCCGCGGGATCGCGAGGCGGATGACGTGATCGAGGAGCTGATCCGGGCCGACTCGGCTCCCCGCCGTTTGACGGTGGTCTCCAGCGACCACCGGGTCCAGCGTGCGGCGCGCCGGCGCCGAGCCCGGGCCTTTGACAGCGACGTCTGGTTCCGGCAGTTTTGCCAGCGGCCACTGCGGGAACCGGAAGAACCGGATATGCCAGACCCGGAGTCACCGCAGTTCGAAGAGGATCCGGAACTCCAACGCTGGCTGGAGCAATTCGGCGACCGGGATCAGGCCGCGCCACGTCGAAAGCCGAGCCCTCCTCCTCGCCCGCCGGCCGCGAATGACCACGACCACCCGTTCCCGCCGGGCTATGCCGAGGATCTGTTGGACTGACCCGTAGCCGCCCATCACAATTCCCAGCCCTTGATTACAATTCCCAGCCCGGGCGGTACTCGCGCACCAAGAACCGATTCGCTTCCGGGGCGTTGGTGATCTTCATCGCGTCACTGTCGAACAGGACGCGTTTCCCCGCGCGCAGGGCCACGGTCCCCAGGTTCACGGCATCGGTGATCGGCCCGGCGTTCAGGACGCTGCCGGGGGATGGCTCGCCGCCTGTGACCGCCTGGATCCAGGAGCTGCTGCGTCTGCCCGAACCAGGGGGCCTCCCAATTCGTTGAACCCCTGCGTTCCCATGCCAATGTGAGCCAGACGGATCTTGCCGCTGGGCGCCACATACCCGACACCGCCCAGGACATGCCGCGGGACGATCGTGAAGGCCCCCG
>SLEY01000003.1 GCA_007124535.1 Planctomycetaceae bacterium | reverse complement strand
TGCGGGGGTCCAGCCGGCGGCAGATGCGGCGCATGCGGAAGGCCAGCAGCAGGTAACCGGGCAGCAGGCTGGCCAGCAGCAGGGCGACGGCCAGGGCGTAGAAGGCGGCCGGCGGGTATTCCGCAGCGTACCAGGCGAACCCGATCCGCCATAGGACGTGGGCGGCAAATGCGGTGGGCAGCAAGTTGCTCAAGACGGCCAGCGGCCAAGGTCCGACGCGATCGGCCGTCTTCTGGCCCAGGTTTTCCAAATCGGCTTGCAGGTGTTCGAGTTCCTGGCGGTCGTCCAGCAGCGATTCGCGCAACCATCGTGAGGCGCGGTTCCAGGTCGCGTTCTGGTCGCGGTGTTCCTCGGCGGGCGGACCGCCCCTCGCGTCCTCGACCGTCGTGGCAGGGACGGCGGGGGCCAGTCCGGTCAGTTGCCGATCTTCCAGGAAACGCTGCGCGTCGTCTTCGATGTCGTGCAGTTCTTGTCGATAAGCCGGTCCCATGGCGGAAAGGATCCGCTGCAGGGGCAGGATCCCGCGGAGCAGGGCGTAAACGACGGCCAGCGCGGCTCGAGCCATCCCCAGCGGGCTGAATCCGCCGGCGCCCAGACGGGCGACCTGGTACGACGCGCCCAGCAGGGACAGCCGGGCGCGGATCCAGATGGCCAGTCCCATCAGCCAACCGACCCGCTCGCCCAGGTAGCGCCACGCCAGCTCGCGGACCACGACGCGAAAGGCGTGGCGGGCCAGAGGCTGGTTCAAGCTGTCACGGTAGACCTGCCGGATCCGCGCGTTCCACTCCGCTTCGAAGGCCGTCAACTCTTCCAGCCGATGTTGCAGCGGTCGGGTCACGTCCGGATCGAGCGCGTGGGCGGTATAGCCCAGAAACCCGTCGGCCCTCAGCTTTTCCACGCTTTCCACCACACGTGTGTTGAACAGGGCGTCGCGCATCCGCGCGAAATCGTAGGCTTGCCACTGGGTGGCGCTGACCACAAAACGCACCCCGTCGTGCGGTTGGAAACCCAGTTCGCGCAGCCGCCGGTCGAAATCCTCACGCACCGGTTCCACAACCCGAGCCACCTGGTCCGCCTTGTTCAGCACGAACAGCCAGCGTTTCAGCGAGGCCCAGGCGCGGACTTCCTGATGCACCTGGAATTCGGAACGCCGGTCGGGCATGGTCACGTAGACCACGATGTCGGCCCGGCGCACCAGGGCGCGCGTGACGTGCCAATTCTCCTGCAACGCCCCGTCGATGTCGGGGGTGTCGATCAGGGCGATCCCGTCCAGATCCACCTGGACAAACTCGGGTTGCAGATCCCGGGGGATGTTCAGCAGCGGCCGATCGCGGGCCGAGACGGCGATATGCGGCCGGCGGGTGAAACAGCGGATGTCGTCCGAGGTGGGACTGGCCTGCGACTGGCCGATCAAGGCATTGAACAGGGCCGATTTGCCGACACCCGT
The DNA here is from genome assembly GCA_007124535.1 of Planctomycetaceae bacterium. Lineage (GTDB taxonomy): Bacteria > Planctomycetota > Planctomycetia > Pirellulales > Pirellulaceae > SLMF01. Next base: position 2,507 of record SLEY01000003.1, on the reverse strand, counting down.
CCCACCCAGCAGCACGACACGGACCACGGGGACCGTCGGGTCCTCGCTGGCCAGCCGCCGCAAGGCTTCGTTCAAGCGGAGGGCCATCCGCATCGCGGCGTCCAGACCGCCGGCTTGCTCCGCCGTCGCCGACAACCGCTCGACACGCTGTACGAAACCCGGCAGGAACGGAGCTTGGTTCACGGCTTCACCCCCAGTCGTCGGGCCAGAGAACTCAGCTGATCGCAGGCCACTCGGCACTGCGTCAGGGAGTCCGGTTGCAGTTGTTCCAGGCACTGGAACCATTTCGCGAACAGCGGATCGGCAAAATGCTGCTGCAGGTGATCGGCCAGTTCGCGTTCCCGTTGTTTGCGCCATTCTTCGTAGGCCTCCTCCGCCACTTTTTTCAACTGGAGGCCGCCGAACTGTCCCAGCACGCGCCCGGCCGCGACCCCCCCGGCTCCGGCCAAGGCGGGCAGCCCCACCGTGCCGATCATCCCGCCGGTGGTCCCCAAATCGACGACGATCGCGGTCGCCCCCGCCGCCAGCATGACGTCGGCCGACACCACCAGCAAGTGACTCAAACCGCGGTGATTGCGGCACCACCGTTCCAGCGCCTGCCGCACCACGTCTTCCCAACCCTCGGCCGGAACCGGCAGAGCCTGCTGGCGAAACCCCTCGCGAGCCTCCGCGCAATTCTGATGATCAAGCATCCCACCGGGTTTCGCCTGCTCCGGATACAGGGACCGGAAGCGATCGATCAGTCGTGCTACGAATTCGTGCAATCGTTCCTGTTCCAGCGTCTCCCGTTGTTTGATCTCCTCGGCCTCCGGATCCTCGAACACCCAGCCCATCAACTGACGGGAGGCGGCTCTCCCCTGACGAGCCAGCAGGGTGACGGGGTAGCGGAGCAGGCGCGCGGACCAATGCAGGTTCTGACGGGACACATCCACCGCCAATTCGATCAGGCGTCCGGCGGGGAACTGGCTGGCGGCAATGGTTTGGGCCGCCAGTTGCACTTCCTTTCGGACGTTGGTCCGCGCGCCGACCAACTCGGCGCGCCGCTCCTCGGCCCGAGCCAGGATTCGCCGGCAGCTGGCCACGGCTTGCGAGGTCGATTCCAGCAGTCCGCTCAGCACGATGCGGACGGCATCCTGACCACGGAGCAGCGAATCCAGGGTGGGGGAGCCGGGATCGAGGGGGCGAATGTCGGCCAGTTGAGGTCGCTCGGACAGCGGGCTGCTGTAGGCGTGGCAGTCGGCCAGGAATTCGGGCAGGGTGCGCCCGTCGTTCCGCCGCTGCTGGAATGCGTCGAAATGCACCACGCTGGCCAGCAGGTCCCGCCATTTGGCAACCGCCGCCTCGGGCGTCGTCTTGGTGAACACGAACGCCAGGAACCCGGCCTTGCGGCAGCAGCGGGCCAGTTCTCCCACCACTCGATCGTCCTTATACCCGTCGCCGAAGACGACGAACACGACCACTTCCGCCCGGTCCAGCACACGCTCCGCCTTGGCCCAATTCGCCTGCTCGACCGTATTGAAGTCCGGGACATCCACCAGGATCAGGGGCAAGGGCTGCGTCGCCGCGGCCGGGGCGTAGGGGATGTACAGCAGACGCTGATCATCGGCGCCCGCCCGGCGGACTTCATCCAACTCCTCCAGCGGCTGCACGTCAAAACCCGGAAACAGCTGCCGAAGACGGGGGACGCGAGCCAGACCCTCCGGTACCGCCATCGCACAGGCATGCGTCATCGGGCGGACCGTGTCACCCGAGGGGACCTCGATCCCGGTCAGCTGCCGGAACCAGGCACTCTTGCCGGCGCCGCTGGGGCCGTACAGGGTGGCGATCATCACCGGTTCCGCGGCCTGTTGCTCGAAGGACTGGAAGCGGACGCACATCGAATCCCATCCATCCAGGGGAAGTGTGTCACCGTATCGGGCCAGCACATCGGCGATCGGGGGGATGTGTTCCAGCAACTGGGCGACGCAACGGCGATAGCGCGAGAAATCCTGGTGATCGAGTGGGTCGATGGTCCAGGTGGGTTGCGAAGGGATCGTCATGATTGTGGCTCGGCTCCGGCGGCAGTGCAGGGTTCAGGCCCGCCCTTGCTATGATGCTTGGAAACGGGCGGGACTGCAAGGCATGCCGGATTTTCCCGAGCCGGTTGTTTTGTACGGAACTGCTTTCGATTTAAGGCTTTGAATGAGGGGCACGAGTCGGCTACGACGACGACCTTTTCAAGCTGCTGCCCGGACTGACGGCCGCGCTGTTCATCTATGCGGCCGCCCGCTACCGCGTCCGACCTCCCCGGAGGGGAGGTGAAATCATGCTACTTTTCACCCTCCCGCTTGCGGGAGGGTCGGACGCGGTAGCGGCCGGGGAGGGTATTTACCAACAAGGGTATCCCACCTGAAACAAACCCTGCGGCCCAACCCATGCGAGCCCCATCCCGAAAACTTGAGCGAGCCAGAGAGTTGCTTATGAGCGAGAAGGCTCCGAATAACAGGCCAGGAGAAGAAAACGCAGGG
>SLEY01000483.1 GCA_007124535.1 Planctomycetaceae bacterium | reverse complement strand
ATTGGGCATTCCTGCCCGACGATCCCCATGATTGATTCGCTGGGCTCGATTCGCGATCCATGGGGACGTTCTTGTCGATGACCATACGTCCGTCGGGCAGGAATGCCCAACCTACGGATCGAGGAATTCTAGTGCGGCCAATCTGCACGGACAGCCCCGCCGGCTCATTTACGGCCATAATCGGCCGGAATCTCACCCCAATGGCCCGTCTGCCACTTGAGAATCGGGTTAGGGTAATCGTTTTCTCGCAGGAGTCGTTCCGCCCACTCGATCATCTGGAACAAGGGGTCGTTGACCGCAGTGCGGGGCAGTTGCGTATTGGCGCACCGCTTTCGCACCCAGGTCATGGCCGTGGTCGAATCCGAATAGATGGGGCAGCTGCGCTGCTCCAATTTCAGCAGCCCCAAGGCTTGGACAATCGCCAGGAATTCCCCGATATTGACCGTTCCCTGTTCGAAAGGCCCGGCGTCGAACAGCAGTTCCCCGGAAGCGGTTTCCACGCCCCGGTACTCCAAGACGCCCGGATTGCCGCTGCAGGCCGCATCGACGCAGATACTGTCCAGAATCACCCCTTGCTCCGCCCACTGTTCCCGGGGGATCGGGGACTGTTTCACCGGCGAGGTTCGGCCAATGTGCTGCCGATACTCGCCGGCCAGGGCCGTCTCGGCCTCCGCCCGCGTGGAAAACGATTTGAATTCGGCGCCCGAATACCCGGAAACCTGCTGCTGGCACTCGGCCCAATTGGTGTAGATCCCCGGCTGATGGCCTTTCCAAACCACATAGAACTTCGGCCGTTGCTTTTTTCCCATCCTGGCTACTCCATCTGTGTACCGCGTGGGGCCCTGTTGTACTGGCGTGCGCCAAGCGGTTAACGAGATCGGGGCCGATTGCCGGGGCGATTCGCCTGGGTGCTCCCACCCGAGCGACCGGGCTCAGGTTCGTCAAAAGGCAGGGTCTCATACCGCTCGACCACCTTCTGCCAGCCGGCCGGCACGTCCGGCTCATAGAACTCGCGGTGCCAGAATTTTAGGGCCTGCAGGGCCAAGCTCCAATTCACCTCCCGATTCTGGAAAGTGAAGGTCGTTCGGGCCGGGTTGCGTGACTCGTCGAAGTTGCGGTCGAAGATGACCAGGCCTTTGGGCAGAAAGTCCTGATGATCGATGATCACGTGCACTTTTTTGTAGTTCGCCGCGTCCGGACGGAGTTTGGGATACGCTTCCAACCAGTATTCGCCCTTGACATCCTCGGGCACGGGCAGGGGGCGGATCCAGTAACGCTGCCGGATCTCCTGGGCATCGGCTCCGAACAGGAAGGGCAACGGGCCGTTGGCAATGGCCTTGCCACGCATCGAGGGGGGCAGTTCGCGCTGGATCAGCTGCTTGTTGATATGATCGTGTTCATAGATCGATTTGCCGTCGCAGATCCAGTGTTCGCCCAGATGGCCCTCCCGCTGGACGAATTGAGGACTGGCTCCCGGCGTTTCGGGCGCCGCATATTCCATGATCCGGTCGACGCGAAACAGACCCTTGTCCGGCGCCGCATATTTGATCACCCCCTCGCTGTACGTCTTGAACGTGTCGCGGGGACCGAAGACCGGATCGTATTCCCAGCGTTGAAAGCGGCAACGATACCGCTCGACCGATTGGCTACGTTCTTCCCACAAGGCCAGCACCTGGTCCAGAAACTGCTCATGCTCCTCGTCCAGTGCGGGAAACGGACGCGGCAGCCGATCGGCCTCGGTCAAACCCTGCCCGCACGCGGTGTTTGTGAGGAGAAGGATCCAGAGCCCGCTGATTCCCAAGGCGATTCCCAGCTTTTTCATTAAACCACCTTTCGCTTCCCTACTTGGTCAAAGGGCGTCCTGCCCGACGTGTTTTGGAGTCCCGCGGCCGGATTTTAGCACGACCCGACCGGTGACCCTAGAGCGATTTTCCCGGGTGTTGGGGCTTTCTGACTTGCAGAGGCGGGTTCCGAGACGTAAAACCATGCAAATTGCGGCTGGGAATCCACGTCCTCCCCGATTCAAACCCCTAAGGAGCGGTAACTTGCTATGCATGTTTATTTAGCGGAGTTGGTTGGCACGGCCATGCTGGTGCTGCTGGGCAACGGAGCCGTGGCGAGCGTTAACTTGACGAAGAGCAAATCGCAGGGCGGCGGTTGGATCGTAATCACGGTGGGCTGGGGATTGGCTGTGGCATTTGCGGTTTACGCGGTTGGGAATATCTCGGACGCCCATATCAACCCGGCCGTCACCCTGGGACTGGCAAGCATTGGCGCGTTCGCATGGGCGGATGTGCCCGGGTACCTCGCGGCCCAGGTGACTGGCGGGATGCTGGGAGCGGTCTTGGTGTACGCTGCGTTTTTCGCTCACTGGGCGGAAACCGAGGATCCGGACGGCAAATTGGCCTGTTATTGCACCAGCCCGGCGATCCGGCGTCTGGGGCCGGCGGCCGTGACCGAATTCATCGGTACCTTTGTGCTGCTGTTCGGCGTGCTGGCCATTGGAAATATTGCCCTGGCCGCCGAGACGGTCGAAGAGGCTTGGACGTTGGCGGTCAGCAGCTATTTCGGGCCGTTGCTGATCGGAATGCTGGTGCTGTCGATCGGCATCTCGCTGGGTGGCCCGACCGGCTATGCGATCAACCCGGCCCGCGACCTGGGGCCGCGCCTTGTCCATAGCCTGCTGGTGATTCCCGGCAAGCGAGATTCCGATTGGGGCTACGCGTGGGTGCCCGTCGTGGCGCCGATCCTGGGTGGGATCGCTGGCGCCTGGGTCTACGTTTTGCTCGATTTTTGAGGCCGTCAAGCGAAATCGACTTGCCTACTTGAGAGCGGAACCGCGTAGAGGGAGCGAGGCACAGGCATGAAACGGGCGGAAACGCTGGACGAACTGGGCGATCGCCAGCAAACCTTCGACATCGTGGTCGTCGGTGGTGGGGCCACCGGTCTGGGAACGGCTCTCGACGCCGCAGGTCGAGGTTACCGAGTGGCGTTGCTGGAACAACACGACTTTGCCAAAGGGACCACCAGCCGATCGACCAAACTGGTACACGGCGGGGTCCGCTATCTGCGGCAGGGGAACGTGCCCCTGGTCCGGCAATCCTTGCACGAGCGAGGACGGCTGATTCGCAATGCCCCCCACCTGGTACATGACCAGGCTTTTGTCATTCCGGCGTATACCCGTTGGGACGGCATGTTCTACGGACTGGGCTTGAAAGTCTATGACCGTTTGGCAGGCAAATTGGGCCTGCAGCCCAGTCGGATGCTCAGCCGGAAACGTACGGTCGAACTGCTGCCGACGATCGAAACGGATCGGTTGATCGGCGGGGTGCTGTACCATGACGGCCAGTTCGACGATTCGCGCCTGGCGATCAATCTGGCGCAGACGGCGGGGGAGTTGGGCGCCTGCCTGGCGAATTACTGCCGGTGCGTGGGGCTGCTGAAGCAAAATGCGCGGGTTTCCGGAGTCGTGGCACGCGATGAGGAAACGGGCGTCGAATGGCCCATCCGTGCCCGGGTCGTAGTCAATGCGACGGGCGTGTTTGCCGACACCCTGCGCCAGTTCGACGATCCGGCCAGTCGGGCGATGGTGGCGGTCAGTCAGGGCATCCATTTCGTACTGCCTCGCGAGTTTTTGCCGGGGGAGGCGGCCCTGATGGTACCCAAGACGGCCGATGGACGTGTGTTGTTCGCAGTCCCCTGGAAAGGGGTCGTTGTGGTGGGCACCACCGATACGCCTCGCCCCCAGATCGATTTGGAACCACGAGCGTTGCCCGCCGAATGCGACTTTGTCATGGAGCACGCGCGGCGATACTTGGCCAAGGATCCGGCGGACGAGGATGTGCTGAGTGTCTTTGCGGGGCTCCGGCCGCTGGTCCAAGCCGCCCGGAGCGTATCGACGGCCAGCTTGTCGCGGGATCATACGATTGTGGTCAGCTCCAGCGGGTTGGTGACGAT
>SLEY01000289.1 GCA_007124535.1 Planctomycetaceae bacterium | reverse complement strand
CTGCCCGACTCGAATAGGTCACCGTCCGTGACCAAGAAGCTGGCCGCCTTGTCCTTCTCCAGGCTGCCGTAAAGATGCGAGACGCCCAGCATCTCCGCCGGCCGAGACGTCAGCGCGGTCAGCGCCTCCTGCCGGCATAACCCCCGCTCGACCGCAACCCGCAACTGCTTCAAGAAATCCTCGCCGCTGCCGTGCGAGGTCAGCAGCAGCGGCACGCCCGCCTCGGCCAACCGCCCCGCGTTCTCTGGCGCCAAATGGTGATGCCGCAAACGCTCCAAAGACACCGGCAAGGCCGCTTCCGGAGTCCCCAGTTCCGGCGCGTCGGGGAAATCCAGCGGTAAGATCACCGGCAACTCCGTTTCGGCCACGGCCTGCAACCAGCGATACTCCTTGCCACTGCCCCGCACCCACACATTCAGTCCGAACTCCTCCGCCAGCGCCGCAGCCCGAAAAATGCCGTGCTCGTCCGCCGTGTTCACCAAAAACGGCCTCCCCGCCTCCCGCGCCGCCGACAAGGCGGCCAAGGCACGGTTGACCTCCGGACGAACCAAACCCGGGTCCTCCGAAAAAGCCGCTTGTGCCGCCGAATACCACTCGGCATCCAAGAACGTCTGCCGGATCAAAGCCACCGCGCCCATGAGCGAAGTGGGATAGCCGCCGGGGCTGTGCTCCGAGCGATGAAAAGACAAGGCCTGTAGAACCTCCGGACTCACCATCTGACGGACCGCTTTGCCCTCCCCTAAACTTACGATAGCCGTCATTCCCCGCAGCAAGCCCGCGGACGGGACCACGTGGGCGGCCACAAACCCTTGCGAACGCAAACGACCCGCCCGTTCCGACCGCGGACGAAAATCAACCGCACTCCGGTAATGGCTCCGCACATGCGGATTCCAATGCACATGCTCTTCCGGCGCAGGTTTTTCCGGCAGCCCGTAATGCGTATACGCCTCCAGAAAGCCCGGATAAATCGTCTTCCCTTCCAGATCGACGACCCAGGCATCGGCCGGGACCGCAACACGCCGGCCCACATCTTCGATGATCCCATCCCGAACGACCACACTACCCCGCCGGACCTCCTGACCAGCCCCCGTGACGATCCGAGCGTTGGTCAAGGCGAACACGGCCGGCGTCTGCTCGCGGACCCCGGTCTGGCGAGCGGTCTGCGAATCCGCCCGCCCCGGGACCAAGAGGCCAACGACCGCAAGTGCCAACAGTAAGCGATGCATGACAGCGTTCCCCGAAAAAAAACGAAAGCCGATCGACCATCCCGTGCGACAAATCACCATTCGATCCATTGTGATGATCCATTGTGATTTGTCGCACGAGTTGATTGTATCCACCTAACGAACGCCATAAAACGCCCCCGCGCCCCAAATTCCCTCACTTCACAACCGCATCCCACGCGCCGTGGCCAATTAACCCCCCCGCCCGACGGTTCTCTGAGAGCCAAATTCAGCATACTCTATTGCCTCGCAGAGAGGGGCGTGCCGTGGGGCGCTGCGAGTCTGAGGATTTTCGAGTTGGTGACGGGGCGTGAGGCGAGGCGGTGCCGGGGAAACTCAGATGGGCCGTGTGGCTCGTTGGCACATGCGGTTGGCAAGTTCATCTTGAGGGAAACATTCCTGCTGGGGATCCCAGTGGAGCGGGGTCCGCCGTTCCATGGCGATGTTTCCCAGATGGCAGAGGACGGCCGACCGATGGCCGATTTCGACGGGAGTGTTCAGGGCTCGCGGGTCGCGTGTACGAATGCAACGCAACCAATTCGCCAGTTGGCCGTCCTGACGGTCGATCGGTCCTAAGCGCACGTCATTCGGGCCCAAGCGGACGTCCACCAGCGAGGGCGGGTCACTGAAAAAGGCTTCGCGACTGACCTGGATCCAACCTTCGCTGCCGATAAAGCGGACGCTTCCCGTACCCCGCTCTTCGGTACTCCGCAGCCGAATCGTCACGCCGCCTTCGAAACGATAATCGACGTGAATGTCGGCAAACACGTCGTGCAAACCGGACGGGTTGCGTCGGCCCTGACCGACGACGTGCAAGGGTCCTGCATCGTCGGCGCCGAGACCCCACTGGGCAATATCCAGGTGGTGGGCCCCCCAATTTGTCATGTCCCCGCCCGAATAGTCGCTGACAAACCGGAACTGGTAATGCACGCGGTCGGGATGATAGGGAGACCACGGCGCAGGCCCCAGCCAGCGGTCGTAATCCAGATGCTCCGGGATCGCTTGGGGTTGCCACGGGCGGTTCGAGCCCAGTCGCGCCAGGATGTGGACTTCGACCGTCCGCAGATCGCCCACATAGCCATTTCGCACCAATTCGCAGGCGCGGCGAAATCGATCGTACTCGGACGAGCGTTGTTGGTTGCCCACCTGGACGATGGCCTGATACCGGTGGACCAGATGGGCCAGTTCGCGGCCTTCGTGGATGAACAGCGACAGCGGTTTTTCCACGAACACCGGTTTCCCCGCACGCACGGCGGCGGCGGTCATGGGAACGTGCCAGTGGTCGGGAGTGGCGATTATCACCGCATCGACATCCTCCCGCGCCAGCACCTCGCGGTAATCCACGTAAGCGGCGCAATCCCGGTTGCCGCTGGCTGTGTCGATCTTTTGCTTCGCCGCCTCGCGGTGCTGGCGATCCACGTCGCAGACCGCCACGACCCGATCGCCGCCAGCCATGATCTGCTGGCCTCGGCTGCCCGCCCCGATCAGTGCGGTGTGGATGCGATCGCTGGGCGGTGGTTGGGCGGTGAAGCCCAGGACCGCTGCAGGGACCAGATAGGGGGCCGCGGGAACCCAAGCGGATTGTCGGAAGAAGGCACGCCGGTTAATCCGTGGTCGGGGTGATTCGATCTCTGAGTTCATTGTGGTGCCTGTTGGTTCAAGGCCGCCCGGGCGACTTGGCATCTACGAGGGGAGAAAGCCGCCTCGGTAATGCCCAGGCGGATTCATGGCGAGGAAAACGTGTCCAACTGCTGATGTAACCAGCGCAATTCGTCGACGATCCCGTCGCTCAACACCTCCCGTTTCAGCTCGGCAGGCAGCAATTCCCAGGCGTAGGTTTCCACTTCCAGGTGGGGCAGGTTGCCGTAATGGTTCGCAGCCCGGAGGCATTCCAGGGTATCGGTTTGGGAGGTTTGCAGAGCCCCGAAGCTTTCCAGGTAGATGGGCACGTGGAAATGGATTCGCCATTCTCCCTTGGCACTTTCCGGGGACTTGAAGGTACCCAAGGCCAGCGGCAGGTCCTCGAAAAAACGGGGCGGTTGCCCCTCGATACGGACCGTTGTCTGGTGCAGGTACCGATCGCCGGCAAATTGCCGCAATTGCTCGAACGCCACCGCTCGCTCCGCGGGGGGAATTTCGTCCAGCCGCAAGACCACGGCAGAGGACACTTGGATCTTGCCCACCCGGATCCCTGCTCGGGCGTAGGCATCCCAGGTTTCACGTTGGGGCTCGAACATCACGGCCGAGTGGCAAATGTCGTGGCAGACCCGGATGTAGCGCCGCAGGCGGTCCTCCTGGCCCGACGCCCACAGATGATCTTGAAAAAAGCGGACCACATCATCCTGCGTTTGCAAAAGGCATCCCGGTTCGGGTTCCAGGCAAACGTAGATCAAGCGACCTTGCCGTTGTTCGAGTTCTTCCAGGGTTTGGGCGACCTGTTGCAGGTGTTGGGCGGATTGCTCGAGTTCCCGCGGGCTCCAGTGGAGACCTCGCCATTGGAGGGGCAACGTCGAAATACTCCCTTCCATTCCGGCCGGCAGCAGGCGGTCGAGAATCTCGATCAGGGCCTGGGTATAGTCCAGTCGCATGGAGTCATTCCAGGCAGGTTGGTATACATCATATTTGACTACCTCCTGGTGAAAATCGCCGTAGGGGAAGCCGTTCAGGGTGAAGGGGACCAGTCCCACGTCGCGCAGCCAGTGGGCGAACGGTTCGACCAAATCCTGTTCGCGCAGATCGCTG
>SLEY01000499.1 GCA_007124535.1 Planctomycetaceae bacterium | reverse complement strand
GGGTGATCTCCATGCGCGTTGCGTCCGCTGTAAGCAGACCAGAACTCCGCGGGCAAGACCAACCTGCGTTCATCCGCCAGAAAGACGCCTTCTCGCTTTCCTTTCGAATTGATCGGGCGACCTGATACCTTCAGACGCCACGGCGTTTCGGGTGTCTTCTTGTTGCTGACCTTGACCGGTCGCCAATCGCGATCCAAGCCCACGTAAAGCGGAGACGCCTTGTCATCTCTGGGCAGTTTCTTTCCGTAGCAGCGTTCCACGTCGTCCAAGCGAACCAGTTTCGTCTGACCCAACTGCAGTTCTCCGTCACGAAAAGCCGAACCAGGCCGGATCACTTGGGCTAAGAAGACTTCAGCGGGAGTACCTGGCGGGCTGTTGGGACCGGCCGGACCCAAGTTCACATCCCGGCCCTGACACAGATACGCGTGCTGATTCAGATACCCCAGCGTACCACCGGTCAGCAGCATCATCAGGCTACGGAGTGCACCGCGAATCCCGGTGGCGGGGACGATCACGTCCGGTCCGATGGTCAGCGCTCGGTAGGTCTTGTGCCCGTTGTCATCCCGCTCGTGTCGCGGGTCGCAGGTCAGCAAGGGGGTCTCCGAGCGGACGCGCAGTTCCAGGACGCCGGTCAGCCGATCGCGTTCTTCGGGCGATTCGTCGATCGAAAGGGGTGTCGGTTCGCGGCGGGTTGGCGGGCGGGAGTTGAAGGGCAGGAACGTGTAGGGGTTATGGAACGCCATCCCCAGAATCTTTGGGCTGGCTTTGCTAGTGCTTCTGACAGCTTGGGGTTGAGCCGGCCCGCCACCCTGATGGGATCCGGCGTTTCGTGGACCGCCAGCACCCGGCCGCCGCGATTCCCGGCCGCCGCGTGATCCTGGGGGTGGGGACGGCGGGCTGCCGGCTACCTCCGGTTTGCCCGGAATCGTGACTTTTGTGATGCGATTCCGCGAGTCACGTTCAACGCTCACTTCCAGGCCGGATTCTGCGTCCTCTCGGCGAAAACACATGGCGAGCTGAGGGATCTGGAAATCGGCCGTGCCCTTCTTGGTCGGCAGCGTCACCAGAAACTTGTTGTTAACCTTCTTCAGGGTCCCTTTTTCCGTTTTCATGTCGTGATCCTTCAAATTCGATGTCTTTGTTGTTTGGGAAACCAGGGCCAATCCGCGGGTGCGCTACGCTACGAAAGGCTGAAGTGTGGCGAACGCATCGGCCCCTGGTCCTTCGGCACGCGGCGGTGCGAGGAGCGCCAATCTGCCGCTGCTCTTGCTGCTCCCCACTCGCAGTATTCCCAAGTCCAGCGCGCGAAGCGTGCCGGCCAGCCAGCGTGCTTCCTGCTCGGTCGCGTCTTCCACACGCAGGGTCACGTCAAATCGGGGAGACGAGCCATCGGCATAGGCCGTCAGTACCGTGTTTTCGAACAACATGCTCTCGGCCGCACCACCCGTGATGCGATCGACGGCCACATGCGTGCGCTGCTGCTCTTCGGCCAATGCCCGATTTGCCACACTGGACGAGCAGCGAGCGTACGCGTCGGAGACGAAAACCCGTCCGGCTTGGAATAGGGTTCCAAACAATGCCGCCACAGGGCAATCACTGGCGGCTGTGCCATGCTGCCGCTGATCTTCTGGCAGAAAGCACCAGCCGAGGTTGTCTCCCGTGATTTCGTCCGTTTTCGAAAACAGTTCGCCACGCCAGATCTGCTGCTGTCGCTGGACATGGTCTGCGACCGGCCGGTCTTCGCGAGCGGCCAGGCGATTCACCCAACCACGGAACAATCCGCGCAGCGACGCCCCCGGCAAACGCCAGTAGGTTTGTCCTTCAGTGCCCCTGATCCGTTGCGGTTCGATTTCAAAATTGATGCCCTGACCATCGCCCACCAGCAGATCCTGGCCCCGAGGAATGCCCAGGCTGAAATCGACCTGCAGAATGCTTTGGTGGACAGTCGCCGGTTCCAGCGGTGTGCCCTCGGGAACTCTCCCCGGCGCCTGGCGCCAGGCGCGATGGTCATCCAGCCAGGCGCTGTACTCGCCGGGTTTTGTGAGTTGGAAGCACCGGTAGATCGGAGTGGATGGAACGTGGACGAGTCCGATGCCTCGCGCCGAGTTACCACCCAGCGTCAGCCCGGATTTCAACAAGCCCGCCAGTTGCCTCAGCAGTTCCCGCGATTCGTGCGGATCGTCGCCAGCATCTCGCAGCCAGAGGGTCAGCGCGGTGTGGGTTCCTGGCGGACAGATTTCCAAGGAAAACAGGCCTTTGTCAGCGACTGCCCCGGTGTGGCGGTTCCGCAAGTGATGCGTGCGGAATCCCGGCATGTCGCTTCCTATCGCCAGGACACAATCGCTGACCTGCAAGCGGCTGTCCGTGTCCTGAACATCCGCATCGGAATTCAAGGCTTCGCCAAACAGCCGATTGACGCGGGTACGGATCGTTACCGGATCGAGGCCCTGACGCTTCAGGTGCTTGGCCCAAGCGTGTCGCAGGGCTCCCGCCAGGGCTGTGCCGCGGAGCACCGGCTGTCGGGCTCCGTTGCGGGCGATGCGTAGTAGGTTGTAATCGGAGCCCTCGCCGGGGCAGATTCCGGTAGGAAACTCTAACCTCACGAACAACTTGTGAATGCAGCGACTCATGTGCGGGCTCCTTTCTGTTGATCCATGATCGCCAGGTCGGCCAGCGTTTCTAAAGCCTGTACGGCGATTTCCGTGTCATGCTGACGGATCAATTGCTCGATCTTTGTGTAAATGGTTTCCCAAACAAACCAGATCCGTGTTGTGCGTTGGGTCTGTTGTTTCACGTAGTCCAGAGCGGGCTGTTGTCCGGCTTTCAGCAGCCGCTGCTGCACCGCGCGAATCTGACTGGGACTGGGCAGTTGACGAGCCTCCGAGCGGACCTCCAAGATCAGGTTCATCGCAGCCTGGGATGCAGCGGGCGATTGCGCGTCCAATGAGCGGAGATGGGGTGCCGGTTCATAGAAGTCGACCGCCTTGCCCGGATGGACGCTCACCGCCCCGAACCCTCGTTCACGCCCCTCGCCGATCCCGTGGTTCTTCAGAATCTCGGTCAGACGGCTGTCATCCAGGCGGCAATCGAAGGCGATGACCGAGCCTGGCAGGAGCACTCGGCATGCCTGCTGGCATCCTGCGCGATGCCGGTTCCAACCGAATTGCACCCCGGCGTGGGCCCAAGGGCGCGCCGCAGGCGCCGGCAACCCATGACGGGCGGCCCATTGACCAGCGAGTTCGGCCAACTCGTCTTCCGACGTCTGCCCGGTCTGTCGCGTCGATGGCAGCAGGAGCGGGGACTGGACTACCAGAACGGTCTTCTCCGTATGCGTTCGCCAGGCATCGGGGACCCCCTTGATTATCCGGGCATGAAGCTGCCCGCTACCGCGGACGGTTCGGCTCTTGCCCAGCGCCACCTGTCGGTTGGTTTCCAGGCCAGCGAGGAATATCTCGGCCGCTTCCCGAGGCATGACCAACAAGCCTTGCCACACGATCGGAGCCATGGCATCGACAGTGAAGAGATTCCGGCCATGATCGGTTTCGGGATCGCAATGCACGCCATGCGACGAAATGACGTGTGGCATGGCACTGTGTTTCCACAACTGCACCCGACCATCGCGTCCGCGGAGCAGGACTCCGTCCGTGGCTTTCAGCGGGGCGCCATCCGCGACTTTCGTCCAGTCATAGACCTGGCCATCCAGTGCTTCGTCGTAGAACAGTTGGGAAGCGGCGACATGCGACAGAGAAAACTTCGCAGCACGGTGAGTCAGACTGACTCGCACGGCAGTCGGTAGTTCCTGACCCGGTGGTTGTTCTTGTCCAAGCTCGCCCAGACTGCATGGTTGCAGCGGCCAGGCGCGAAAAGTGGGACACGAGAACAGGGCCGTGGCCAGCGAGGGATGCTCCCGGTTGATCCGGGTCAGCACCATCCCCTGGACCGCACTGGCAGGTATACTGAAGCCGGTGGACAT
>SLEY01000371.1 GCA_007124535.1 Planctomycetaceae bacterium | reverse complement strand
CAGCTGACGGCCGTTGTCCTGGTGGGCGTAACTCGGCGGAACGTGTCGATCGCGAACCGCCTGGCGGTAAGTGGTCGGCTGGCCGGCCTGTTGTTCACGACCGCCTGGTTGTACTCCTGGACTTCGCGTCGGACATCGCTCATACTGCGCTCCTCGGATAGGGAGGACGGAAGTCGTAACTACCAAAGACACGAATGCGAGACTCCCGAACTCGAAATCTGAGACTTGGCGCCCACTTTCAAGTGCAGGGTGGGGGAGGCGAGGATGGAAGAGAATCCCTACAAACCGCCCACGACCCCGCCGGGACGGCCGCTGCCCGGCCGCCGCGGCAGTCGCCGTGTGCGTTTGACGGTCTTTCTGGGCCACTGCCTGCTTGTGCTCTTGTTCCCCCCGCACGGTTGCCCGTGCGGATTCGGAGCGATCGGCATGGTCTTCCAGCTGTATTTGGCCGTCCTGGTCCTGCCGACTTTCCTGCTGGGCTGGCTGATTCCCGACCTGGTCCATGGCAACATGCTGGCGTTTTCCGCCCTGATGATCGCCAACTTCGTCGTGGCCGCCTATCTGGTGGGCGAAGTCGCCGCGCGGCTGGCAACGCGATCGGACCTGCCCGAAAGACACGCCTCGAACGCTTCGCCGTTGCCGAAACCATCCGAGAGCCGCACCTCGGGCCAAGACCAAGTTCCCCATCCCCCACCCTTCTTGTAATCGCCGTGAAAACCGCCTCAGTCTCTCCCACGCGGCGATTCCGAATCCGCCTGCGGATGGATTCCCTGTTCGTTGGTCGTGGTTCTTTGTGCGATAATCACAACACCATAGGTTGGGTGTATTGGCCCGACGAGCCCATTGGTTGATCCTCGGTGGGGATTCGTCGCAGGATGGACACGTTGTTGTCGGCGGGAACATGTCATGCGTTCAGGAACATCCAAACGACTAAGGCAGGGCAATTCGATACCTATATATGGTTATTTAAGTGCGAAAAACTGCCTATTTTATGTGTTTTTCCAAAAAATCTCGTTGCGCCCGCTAGACGATGCCCATGGACCTTGCTAGAGTGCTGGTTGTGGGCCATGCAATCCGTGTATTTTGACGTGCGTGCCCATCAGATGCCAGGCGCCATAATGAAAGGCGACCTGAAAAAAAAGCAGAACGGCCTCTGTTATCCAAGTGATCAGAGCAAACTGTCAGCACCCATGAGCTTGCTACGTAGTGGTTGTTTCTCTAACCCGATTAAGGAGGGCGTTAGAATGCGTTTTGTTCTCGCTGCTGCCATCGTTGTGGCTTCCTGCTTGGCCAGCCAATCGGCCCTGGCCGCCGAACCGGACCAGGTCAAGCCGGACCAAGTCGTCGTGCCCGATCAGGTGAAACCCGATCAGGTCATCCCGGATCAGGTCAAACCGGACCAGGTCATCCCGGATCAGGTCAAACCGGATCAGGTCAAACCGGACCAGGTCAAGCCGGACCAGGTCAAGCCGGATCAGGTCAAGCCGGATCAGGTCAAGCCGGATCAGGTCTGCTGCCACAAGCCATGCGTCCCGCCGCATCGCCATGTCCGCAGGGTCGGCTGGCGGCTCCGCAAGTAAGCAGGCCGTTTGATGCGTTCGATTGAAAGGATGCCTACTGCCCTGTGGCGGGAGGCATCCTTTCTTTTGTTATCCGGGGAGAGCCGCGCGTATCGTCGGACGCGGTTCCCGCCTTGTTGCTGGGTTTTAATTCCATTTCTCGGGGGGAAACATGACTGGCCGAATCATTTCCGGATTGATGGGTTGGCTGCTGGTCTGCTGCGTTTTCTGGGCGTCGGCCACCGCGCGCGGGGAACAATTTGACAACAACACCTTGCCGCGGGATGTGGAAGGGGAAGTGGTTCAGAGCGAGCGGGACGAGCAGGTCGCGTTGTTCAATTACTACTTCTGGAATCGGGACCTGACCTACGAGACGCGTCTGGAGGAACTGGCGACGGAAGCCACGGTTCCTGGCTGGCGCATCCCGTATTCGGCGGCGATTCATCCGCAGACCCAGGGCGGGTTGAGCGACATGGCGGGCGCCCGCTCGATGGGTTTGCTGGCGGCTCGCCGGCAAGGCTTGCGGCGGGGTGCGAGCGGATCGTCGCCCCTGGCGGTTTATGACCGCGGTTTCAACGGGGGGGAGGATATGGCGAATGCGTACGAACTGCATCGTCTGATGGGGACCTCACGGGCCCTGCTGCCCGCCCGGCGAATTCGCACCGGCTCCGAGTCCTGGGAAGGGTACTGCAGCGGGTTTACGGCTTCGACGATCAAGCATCCCGAGCCGATTCACCCGGTGGACGCGGGCCGCGTGGGCGGCACCCCGGGGGTCGTCTTCCAACCGTCGGACATCAAGGCGTTGCTCAGCTGTATCTACAACCGCACGACACCGGATAGTTACCTGCTGCTCGCCCCTCCCTCGGCCAGTGACGAGGGGCCGAACATGGGAACGTTCCATCTGGCACTGGGCAACTATATCGGGCAGGCCGGGCATCCGATCGGCATCGACCGGACCAAGGGCCGACAGTCCTGGAATAACCCGATCTATGCCTACCGGATCGATTCGCTCGAAGAGGCCGGGTCCAGCGGGAATTACCGCTTCAAAGATGTCCGCACGACGATCACCTACTCGGGCTACGGTAACGACCGAACTCGGCAAACCAGTACGGAGCGTTTGGAGGTGGTCGGCAATCAGCGTCAAACGATGACCCTGCGTTACCGCTTGGCGCTGGATGCGGAGGGGCATATTGTCGGGGGGCGGGCATTGAGTTCCGCCGGCCATTTCCTCTGGATCCCGCTGTACCCGATCCAAGCCACATTGGACGGGACCGTCCGCGGGAATCCCTACGTGGATATCCGGAACGTGATTGCCCTGGCGCGTGCTTCGGCCCTGCCGGAAATCCAGGAGAAGTTCGACCAGGCGACGATCGGTCCTCGAGTCGATCCGGCCGTCGATCCGGAACCACCGGATTCCTGAGATCCCAGCGGCCGTGTGGCAAGCGCCCCGTTCCGGCGATCCCCTGATAACGTTGCTCGAGCGGGGCCGCAGTGCGGCGCCCTCGCCTGATTGGTTGCGGCCCCGTCGTGGTAAGGAAAGGCAGCCGCAGACGGGGCAGGTCCCGGGTTCGGCCGCGCCAGACGCCCGCTCCCGCGGGCACAGTGCTGGATTCCTGCCCGTGCCCGGGTCAACGGTCGGTGAAACTCAACGCGCGCAGTTCTTCTTCACTCAGCACCCGATTCAAAACGGCGACGCCGTCCAGGTACAGCTGGGTGCCCCGATCGATGGGCTCCGCGCCTAGCCCCAGGGCTCGACCGAACGTGAAGGGCGCGCCTTCTCGCAATCGGTAACGAACCGGTTGGCCAATCCGCCGCCAACCTTCGCCCCGTCGGGCATCCAAGGACGTGACGATCAGGTCGTCCGGTTGCATCGTCGTCCCCACCGGCAAGCGAACGCGGCGCCCGCGCGTGGCCGAAAACTCGACGGGTTCGCTCAGGATGCTGGCTTCGCCACGCCGTACGTCCACCGTGACGCGATAAGCGACGTCCCCGTGGCCTCCAGCCGAAGCGGTCCGATCGTACGTGACGGTCGCTCCCTCCGTATCCACGTGCAACCAATGCTCGTACACCCCCGATTCCTGGACGTTGTAACGGGGATGACACGGGTTTCGCCAGCAGTACAATGAGAGAATCTGGAATCGGTCATTGTGTCCCCCCGTCACGCAGGAGAGTGTCCCATGAGAAATCCGACCCGTCCCTACCTGACTTTGATGGTCTTCGTTCTGCTGACGGCTGCCGGCAGGATGCTGGTTTCGGCGGAGGCGAACGCGGAGCCGGCGCTGGTGGTCCATGTCCATGTGGACGGCGACGACGCGGCGGCGGGCACGGTCGCCGAGCCGTTGCAGTCGCTGCCCGCGGCGCAGCAGCGGATCCGCGAGCACTTGGCGGAGTCCCCGGCTTCGGACGTGGTGGTGATT
>SLEY01000436.1 GCA_007124535.1 Planctomycetaceae bacterium | reverse complement strand
TGTTCGTTCCGCTGGCCAAGTCGGAGAGCCGGCACTGGCAGTACGGCGGCCCGGACGGCGCGATCGTCACGGAAGTCGCCAACCTGCACACCGACGCCGCCGTCCGCCACTCGGACCCCGCACTGAACCGCTACTTCCTTGGCGGTTAGTGCCGAACCCATCGATTGAAGTGCAACCCTCAGGATTTGGACGAATGGGCGTATCGAGATTACGTTGACAACGACGCCGGGGAGCCGGCCAGCGATCAAAGGTTGCAGACGAACAGCTCCTGAAGAAAAGCGCGGTCGGGCTCTGCTGGCGAGCGAGTGCGACAAGGGATAGCCGGTAGCGCGGTACGTCCAAGGCGTGCTCGCATTCGGGCGGAGCGCGACCGCCAGGCCCCCCTTCTTCCCACGTCATGGAATACCTCCTGCCATGCCCAAAAAAACCTACCCTTCCAGCGAGGTGTCGCTTCCCTACCCAGAAAATCGTGAATCAGGGCGCCGCACTGCATACACGGTCTTTGAGCCAGAACAGCTGAACTAGGAAAGCGACGGTCACCGTTCGTATTCGGCACCGGACCCCAAGGCCGGGGGGGTCATTCCGGATAGCACCTCTTTCGGCTGGAATCAGCTCCCTCCCTGTGGCAACCAATATAGCAGTTCCTTTTCCAACAGGAGTCCATCATGCAACGACGTTCACTCTTGAAGGCGGCTGCGGCCAGCCCGCTGGCCGTAGGCTTGGCGGGGCTCAATGCCGGCGCCGCTGCCGAAGCCGCTCGTCCCCAGTTCCGCAACGAGGACTTTTACACCGACGGCCAGTTCGATGTGGAGAAGGGCAAGGACGGCGTGCTGGCGCTCTGCCGCTGGTACGGCTATCCGATTTTTCCCGGCCTGCGCGAAGGGCTCTGGGTCAGCGACTACGGCGCGGGCCAGTTCATGCAGCTGGGCCTCCCCGGCCAAGTCTGCCCCTTCGACCAGCGGCGGTTCCACGAAGACCTGGATCCGCCGCGGTCTTGGCATCCAATTCGGCGAAGCTCCGCTCCCAAGAGGACTTCTCCAGCGGATTCAGGAAGGCCGGAAGGCCAGCGGGGTGGTTTTCGGCATTGACGCGAATCATGTCGGGCCCTAGTATCGCCTCGCACTATTTTTTCGCGCAGGAGAATTCTTCGGATTTTCCGGATTTTGCTGATCGGTTCCCCCCGGAATGTCCGAAGCCTATTAGGCGATGAGTGATCCCGTCGGGTCTCCGACGGATTGGGAACTCAACGGAAAAACAACACGAAACGAAGGAAGTTTTGGACCGGGGCGAGGTGCCAGCGGTTTCGGGGTCCGCGTGCCGGCGGCACTTCTTGCTCGCACCCCTTGGTTCAGGAAAGGACGCCCAGCCATGCGATCCAGTTTTTGTCGTGCCCTGCAGACCGGGACGGTCATTTTGGGTATTTTCGCCGTCGCTGGCTGCTCGAACACCAGCAATTGGAAGTTACCGGGTTCGAGTTGGTTAAGTTGGGGAAGGAGCAAACCGGCGGCTTCCACGGTTGCCTCGCAAACGCCGAAGAGCAGCCAGTTGCCGGCGCCCCCCAGTTCTCTGTCGACGCCTCAGGCGGCACCGACCTACACGCAGACCTCGCCGCCGAGTTCGGCTGCGAGTGGGCCGAGCAGTCCGACGTCCACGCACAATCCCTATGGGGGAACCGCGAGTCCGTCGGCAAGCGGCCCGCCCAATGCCGCGCAGGGCTTCTATTCGCCCGACTATCATCCCACGCCGCCCCCCAGTTCGCCGGCAGCATCGAGTCCTCCGCCCGCATCCGGCGCCCCTGCTCACTATGCGGCCCCAAGCACCCCGTCGGACCAACCTTCACCTTACGCCGTACCGGCCCAGCCCAGCGGGGATTTTTCGGGGGCTGGTCTGCCCAGCCGCGAGCACCCATCCGCTCGGGACAGCATCTATGCGGCCCCCGCTTCGCCCGGAAGCTCTCCCGCCAGTCCCTATGCGGCCCCGCCCACAGGAACACCGCCGCGTGGATGGGGTGATGAGGCGCCTTCCGCGGTAGGTGACCGCGACACCATGCATGGTCATTTGCCACCCGTCCGGAGCGAACCCTCGCCTACCTGGACGGATTCGCCCTCACCATCGCCCTCAAGCCCTCCGACCGGAGGTTATCGTCCCGGCAGCACGGCGCGAACCACCCCGTTTGGGTCAAGTGATTCTCTCCAAGTTGCCGAGGGTTCGGGTGGGGAACGTCCGCCGCAGGCGAGTTCGGAGTCGAGTTCCGGTTCGGAGCGCCCCCCGAGTTCGATGCCGTCCGGTTATTTGCCGGACGCTCCGGGACAGCAGCCCTTCCCCGGTGGATCGCCTCCGTCGTTCCCGTCGCCGACGTCTCCGTCGCCGAGCTTTTACCGTTAAGCCCACCCGCCGTTGGCTGACGCGTTCCGCGAGCTGCAGCCCCCGTATCGAGGGGCCGCTGGTCGGTTCTTGGTCGCTGGTCTCCGCCGAATTTGGCGCATCTTGCACGTGGGGCCAGAATTCGTTATTCTATGAGCCTTCGATCATTTTTGCGTGGTCACCCCTTGCCAGCGTAGCTTCAATCGGCAGAGCACCGCATTCGTAATGCGGGGGTTGCGGGTTCGACTCCCGCCGCTGGCTCTTGGGAAGTTTCGGGTGCAGCGCAGCGTTTCCTAGCGGAGAGTCCAAGGCATGGTGACAGACGTCGAGTCGACCATTGATATCAAGGAGATCGTGCTTTCGAACGCGTCGTTCGGCCCTCAAGAAATTCGGCGGATTTCGGCAGCGATCGCGGAAGACTTTGCCAAACATGCCGTCCTGCGCGAGGCCGTGGGGGCGTTGCAGTCGCGCGAGGAGCAGACGCCGGCCAGCGCGGTCCGGTTGGGCGTCTGTTACTACCTGCTCGGCCGCTTCCAAAACGCCATCGCCACGTTGAGCCACGCCGACGGCGGAGCGGTTGCGAATTTCTATCAGGGTCGAGCGTGTTTCGAATTGGGCCAGTATCGGCAAGCCATCACTTCGTATGAGGCGGCCAAGGTGGCGGGTTACGATCCGGACATCTGCGCCCTGGCGACCGCCGAAGCCCTCCGCTATAATCGCGACTTTCGCGGCGCCATGCATGTTCTGGACGATTTGTTCGGACCCATCGAGCAAACCGCGGAATACCTGTATCAACGCGGCGCGACGGTCGCTGCCATCGGGGGATATCCCGAGGAGGTCGTGGCCCTCTACGAGCGGGCGGTGGAAGTCGATGGGCGGCATCCCGGGGCCCTCTTCGGGTTGGCGCTGGAAAACGACCGCCGTGGCAACGATGATGTCGCACTGGACTTGTACCAACGCTCGGCCGGTTGCTTCCCCACCCACGTGGGCGCGCTCATGAATTTGGGGGTGCTCTACGAGGACATGCAGCAGTATGAAATGGCCCAGATGTGCTACCAACGGGTGCTGGACAGCTACCCGGCACATCATCGGGCGCGTCTCTACGTCAAAGATGCCGCCGCTTCGAACGATATGTTCTATGACGAGGAGGCGCAGAAACGGCAGGATCGCCTGACCCAACTGCTGAGCATCCCGGTCACGGATTTCGAGCTGTCCGTCCGCAGCCGCAATTGTCTGGAGAAGATGGGCGTGCAGACCCTGGGCGATTTGACCCGCGCCAGCGAAGCCGAGTTGTTGGCCAGTAAGAACTTTGGCGAAACCTCCTTGGTCGAAATCCGCGACATGCTGTCGTCCAAAGGTCTGGAACTGGGCCAATTCGCCCACGAGCGCACGGAAGAACCTGTGGTCAGCTTCGACCCGGCCGCGCTCTCGCCGGACGAGCAGGCACAGATGTCTCGCTCGATCGCCGATCTGAACCTGTCCGTACGGGCTCGCAAGTGCATGCTCCGTTTGGGCATCACCACCATCGGCGACCTGGTGCGAAAAACCGGCGACGACCTGCTGGAGTGCAAGAACTTCGGCGTTACCAGCCTGAATGAAGTCCGCGAAAAACTGC
>SLEY01000166.1 GCA_007124535.1 Planctomycetaceae bacterium | reverse complement strand
CTGAAGATCGCCCGCCTGGCCCGGCAGTTGCAAGTCGAACGGGTGCTGTGCCTGACGGCCACCGCCACGCCTCAGGTGGTCCGGGATGTGTGCCGCGAGTTCGCGATTGCAACCGACGACCTGGTTCATACCGGGTTCTACCGGCCGAATCTGCGGCTGGCCGTGACCCCCACCGAAGCGGCCAACCGGGAGGCTTTGCTGATCAAACGGCTGGGCCGGCGGCCGCGGGGACCGACGGTCGTGTACGTGACCCTGCAGAAGACGGCCGAACGCGTGGCCGAATCGCTGACCGCCGCCGGCTACCCGGCTCGAGCCTACCACGCCGGCCTGGAAACCGAAACGCGGACCGCCATCCAGGACGAATTCATGGCCTCGGACCACATGATCGTGGTGGCCACCATCGCCTTTGGCATGGGGGTGGACAAGGCGAACATCCGCTATGTCTACCATTACAACCTGCCGAAGAGTCTGGAGAGTTATTCGCAGGAGATCGGGCGGGCCGGACGGGACGGCGAGGAAGCGATCTGCGAACTGTTGGCGTGCGCGGACGATGTGGTCGTGCTGGAAAACTTTTCCTACGGCGACACGCCCACGCCGGAATCGCTCCGCTCGTTCGTCGACGACGTGTTCGATCGGGGCGATCCGTTCGATTTGTCGACCTACGAACTGTCCGACCGGCACGATCTCCGCCCGCTGGTCGTCAAGACGATCCTGACCTATTTGGAACTGGATGGCATTCTCCGCTCGACCGGCCCGTTCTATTCGTTGATGAAGTTCCAGCCGCAGAGGAGTTCGGCGGAGATTTTGAGCCGATTCGACGCTCGCCGGGCAGCCTTCCTCGGCCAGGTCTTTCGCCACGCGAAGAAACGACGCATCTGGTTCGACCTGGACCTGGACGCCACCGCGGCGGCCCTGCAGACGCCGCGCGAACGGGTGGCCGCGGCGATCGGGTACCTGGAGGAACAAGGGGATTTGATCGTCCAGGCCTCCGGGCTGCGCGAAGGCTATCGCGTGCTGCAAGCCCCGAGTGACCGGCAGAGCTTGGCCGCCTCGCTGATGGAACGTTTCGCGCGGCGCGAGCAGCAGGACATCGCCCGCGTCCGCCGCGTGGTGCAATTCGCGGAACAGTCCGGTTGTCTGACCCGCCACCTGCTGGCATACTTTGGCGAGCCCCGCGGTGACTGCGGGCATTGCAGCCGATGCGCGGGGGTGGCCGCACGCCCCTTGCCGGCCGCATCCGTTTCCATTCCAGAGAGCGCGAATCTGGCGGCGATCCGCCACCTGACCCGGGAGCATCCCACGCCGCTGGGCCAGCCGCGCCAACGGGCCCGCTTTCTGTGCGGGATCGGTTCGCCAGCAACCACCCGCGCCAAACTGCGCAAGCATCCCCTGTTCGGTGCTTGCGAATCGGCCCCCTTCCACGAGGTGATGCGTCGGATGGAGTGCGACGAGGAGCCGCAATAGCCGCTTCGCATTTGCGACGGAATCACGGTCGAAGTCCATCGCTTGGTTATGGGCCGCATCAAGGCGTTCGATTCTAGTCAGCCCTCATGGCTCGGGCGTGTACAGCTCCACTTCCCAGAGCCGGGCACGCTGGTCGTGCCCGGTGGTGATCTCCAATCGGAAACGGCGGCTGGCAATCGGCGGAAACTGGACGGACCAGCAGAACTGTTGGTTGTCCGTGACCCGGGTTTCCGGAATCTCACGCCAGTCTTGCCCGTCATGGTACTGCAAGACGAAATCGCGATTGGCGCCGATCAACTGATCCCCGGATTGCCGATATCCACTGACAATCCGAACGGCAGCCACGGTCTGGGCCGCGTCCCAGCTGAATTCGACAGCATGCGGTGGCGAGTCGCCGCTGATCCAGCGCCCTTCATTATCGGCCCAATCCAGGCAGCCGTCGTTGATATGCGCCGGAGGATACCGGTCCGGATCCATCCGACTGGAGACCCGTACCGTGGCGGTCCGAGCCACATTCTGCCGCCGGTCGCTCAGCCACTCGGGACGGGGCGGTCCCGGCGGGCGGCGGCCGATGCCCCGCATGATCCGCGCTCGCAAGGCGTCCAAGTGCTCTTCGTACACCGCCCGCGGGTCGACCTGCTGCTGCTGACAGACGGCCGCCGCCATCCCGACCACTTCGCCCATCAGGCCCCCGGTCCGCATCACGCGGGTCGCCCCCAACGCTTCGTGCGTGACGCTGGCGCACCGGCCGGCCATGAACAGATTGGGAACGTTGCGCGAGTAGAGAGCACGGTAGGGCACCCGGAACGGTTGCGGGTAGCGGGTGTACAGCGCCCGAGAAATGAAGGCATCGCCCTCGAATCCCGCCTCATACCGCGGGTCCGGCAGATGCAGGTCGACGGGCCAGCCCGTGGCCACAAAACCGTCCGGGTAGTCCCGCTGTTCCAGCAGATCGTCCAGGTCGACGACCACGTCGCCCATCAAGCGGCGGCTCTCCCGTTTCCCGGACACATGCGCCGCCCAGTTCAACCGGTAGGTGGGCAGTACCCGATCCACGTTCTTCAATGCGTCCCAAGCTCCGTACATGGCCCGGAAATTCCAGTCCCGCAGGTACTCGTCCTTCTCGAACGGGTCGTGATCAAAGCCGGATTCCCAGTACCATCCTCCCAATTTAAGCGGGTCCGGTTCGGCGCCGCGGCCGGGGAAGGGGCGATCGCTCAGGTCCAGCGCCCAGGGCACGCGGGGGAAATCGACCGGTTCGCCCGTGTCACGTACGTTCCAAAGATTCGAGCGGCCCATGCGGCCCGGCAGGGTCAGCTCGTAATCGGCGCCCGCCAGAAAACCCAGATTCCCGTCGCCCGTACCATCGGCAAACCACGTCCCCTCCAAACGCAACCGCCGACCCGTCCGTGTGTGCTGGGCCACAATCGCACGGATCCGATCCCCGTCCATCTCGACCGCATTCATCCGGTTCTCCAGGAAGAGCGAAACGTTCGCTTCCTCACGGACCAACGCCAGTTTGGCTTCGTCTTCGTAAAGGTCCGCCGTGTTGTCCGGACCATAGTGGGCTCGCCGCGACTGCTCCAGCTCCCGCACCACATCGCCCAAACGGCGGAAAGGCGCCACATTCCGCGCGCCGTGCAGCCAGACACGCACCTCCGAACTGTTGTTGCCTCCCAGGACCGGGCGATCCTGCACCAGCGCGACCTGCAGCCCCGAGCGAGCGGCGGCCAACGCGGCACAGGTGCCCGCAATGCCGCCCCCAACCACCACCAGATCGAATTGCCCCCCGTCCTCAGGGCGGTCCGAATGGCCCAGCTTCCGCCGCCGAAACGCCGCCAACTCCGGCTCCTGATGCGGAGGGACGAAGTCCGGGCAACGGCTGAATACGATGGCGTCGCAACGGCCCGCAAACCCCGTTAAATCCCGCAACGCCACCTCGACAGCCCCTTCCCGAACCGTCACCTGCCCCCCGTCCTGCCAGTGCCAATCGGCTCGCTCCGTGCCGAACACCGTCTCGAGCGGCTGGCCATCGACCAGCACCTGGAACCGGCCGGGAGCCCCCGGGGCGTTCCAAGTGGCCACCCAATCACGCGTACGCACCCAGACTCGGTAGTTGCCCGCGGACGGGAATTCGACCTGAGTGCGGGCATCGGCCACCGGTTCGCCCAGCCCGTGCGCCAGGAGAAACGGAGAGCCCATCTGGTCCATGAATTGGGAGTCGTGCAGCCAGCCTCCGTACTCGGAAAACATCTCGGCTTCCACCAAGAGGATCTCCGCGTCCGATTCGTCCCCCTGGATCGGCTGGAGGAGGAATCCACTGAGCAGCCAGACCAACCAGCCCACCCTCATGCGTAGCCATCTCGTTTGAACCGTTTGCATCCCCGTCCCCTTCTTGTGGCGAATCGCTCGAGCCAAGCTCCCGGCGCCGGGAGGCGTCTTGAACCCCTGCTTCGTCAGCCCCGATTATTCCTGCGAATATCGCGCTCGTAAAGCCAGGGGAAAGCAACGGGGACG
>SLEY01000535.1 GCA_007124535.1 Planctomycetaceae bacterium | reverse complement strand
GAGCTTCCGTCGGTCGGCGTTCGGGCCGTTCGCGTTCGCCGCGGGGCCGTTCCGGTCGAGTCCGCTCACGTTCGGCGGGCGCCCGTTCCCGGTCACCGCGAACTCGGTCGCCACGCGGGACGGGAGTCCTCTCCGTCTCGCGCGCCCGCTCGGCTCGTTCCGGCCGCTCCGCCTGCCCGAGCCGACGTGGCTGCCCGAGCCGACGTGGCTGGCCGACCAAACCACCGTTCGGCCGACGCATCGCACCTCGCGGGCCCAGGCCAGCCGAAAACTCCTCGGCGCTCACCACACCATCTTCGTCCGTATCCAGACCCATCAGCCAACCCTGCAAAAACTCCGGAACCGAGTCCGGCAGTTCATCCAGGACAATGCGACCATCGGTTGCCAGTCGTTCGAACATGCCCATCCCGCGGGGGGGCAAATCAGGGGCCTCTTCGGCAAACGACACACTCAAAGCCCAAATCGGGAGGCTTGCCACCAGGAACACCACGCTTCGTCTCATCGGTTCCGTCTCCTTCGATCGAAGGTCCTACGGGAAACTCTTGGCTACATCAGCTAAGGATATTCAACCGAGTCGCCAGCCCAAAGTTTCGCATCTCATTCGATTTCCGCAGGATTCGCTCTCCGCCTATCGTCGGAGCGCGGTGACTCGACTCCGCTTTGGCTAGTGCCTTTCTCGGCGGTCCTCCACCGGCGAACGCCCCAGATGCCGGTCCGCAAAATCCAAGTACCGTTCCCAATCGTACTGCAATACAGCATGGCGACCCCGCCGGATATGGTACCCGATTCGGCTGGTGACTGGCTGGTCGACGGGTGGCATCTCCTCGACCGCCAACCCGTCGGTGCCCAAAAGGCGGTAGACCGGATCCGCACCCAAGGCCGCCAGGAATTCGCCGCGGGGATCGGCCCAACGATCCTCCTCGGCACTCGCCACATACACCGGCCGCGGCGCCGCCAAGGCGATCAGCATATGTTGATCCACCGGCAGTTCCTCTTCGTTGTCGTTGTAACGTTTAAAGTTATCACAGAACCAGTGCGGAAACGAGCTGTTGATCCGCTGAACCGTTTCGCCGAATCGGCGCCGGCTGAGTGCCGCACCGCCACAGCCCGAATTGTTCGAGATCACCATCGCGAAACGCGGGTCCTTGGCCCCGGCCCACAAAGCGGTCTTTCCCAGACGCGAGTGCCCCAAAACCGCGACCCGCTGGTGATCGATCGCTTCGTCGGTTTCGAAATAGTCCAAAGCTCGGCTGAGTCCCCACGCCCAGGCCGCGATCGTGCGGCCCTGATCCGGCGCCGGCTCCGTCTGACCCGGTTCGTAGAACAAGCGAATCACCCCCTGATCAAACCGGTCTGCCGCGTCCGGCGAGAGATCGCCGCAGTAGATCGTCGCCAACCCATAACCCCGGGACAAAATCAATTCGACCGGCCAACGGTCCGACCGGCCGCGGGAGGCTTCGGTGGCACGGTGATCGACAATCCGAAACGGCTCGCTCCGTCGCATCCACCGATCCGACAACCGGATCGCCGGATCGGTATGGATCGTGTGATTGCCGTAAAAGTTCAATCCGACAAACAGGGGGAATGGGCCGTCCGCATCACGGGGAAGATAAATCAGGATGTCCATCGTCGGCCCGTCGTCTCCCTCCACAAAGTGTGCCCGCACCTGCTTCCTCACCGCTTGGCCATCCAACGCGTCGTCGGCACGCTCGAAAACCTCGAAACGCAGCGCCGGAGGCTGACCCAATGATTTGCCATAGACGTGTTCCTGAAACAGTCTCAACACCTCGGGGCGCCGCGCTTCGTGCCACATCCGGGCCGTGGTCACCTCCCGGCCATCCTCCATCCGCAACGGGTCCGGCAAAGTGTATTCGGGCACTTGACCCTCATCGTAATTCACTTGGCCCACCGCTTGCGGCGCCGGCAGGACACAAAACGCGATGATCGGGAACACGGTCAACAGGCGAAGTAATCGGGAACGATTCATGATGGTACCCTAAAGGAGAAAAAAAGGTGGCTAAATTTTGGGGTGCTCCGGCTACACGCCCACACCAGCGTCCACCGCAGACACACAGAAATCCGATCGCGGGGGACTAGGTCTAGAAACGGCGCCTGCGGCAGGCGGACGCAACCGTTTGGCGATTCTAATCGGTCCCGCCTGCCCGTCAAGCAACCGACGAAACCGGTTCTCCGCCGGACGCGATCGCGGTTGTCGCCACCGCGTCTTCGGGGCCTGTGTTGCTTCCCATGTTCCACAACGCCTTGCTCCAGACGCAGAAGTTGTGGGTCGTTCAACCAGTTTCAAGTCAATTCACGTAGGCGGGATAGGTCTTAGGGATTCGCCGTCCGGCGATGGATCGTCCGCCTGAATTCCGTTCCGCAGGAGCTTCGGTTCCGCGCGTCGACCGGGAAGAAACGGATCGTTGCTCCGAGATTCGCTTGGCTGCGTTGGAGGAGGCCCCAATCCGACACGCTACCGGGCACCACCGGGCAGGGGTGGGCATCGTCGAGCGGTTGAATAGGATATCCCGGAAAAGGTGAGACAGTTTTCTTGCACAAGGAGACGTGGAGATGCAGAAATACAACTCGATCTGGTTGCGAGCTTGCCTCGCTCTGTGGGCGGTTCTGTCGGTCGCCGGGTGGGCCCGGGCGGAACAGGCGAGGAATGTGTTCGTGATGATCAGTGACGGCGCATCCTTCGGGGCTTGGGATGCGGCCGATTTGTACCAATATGGACGGCGTGTGGCAAGTCCTTATTTCGGACCCGATTTTGATAAGTACCTGATGACCACCTATCCGCTCGGCGGGCAATACGACCCGGAACAGGCGTGGGATTTGGAGAGTTATCAGGACACCGATACGGGTTACTTGCACCGGGGATATACCTGCTCGGCAGCCGCGGGTACGGCGTTAAGCACGGGTCAGAAGACCAGCAACGCGCGGCTGAATTGGCAACCCGACGAGGAGGACGGTCCGATCATTCCGACGCTGCCGGAATGGGCCAAGTCCCGGGGCAAGGTGGTCGGCACGATCGCTTCGGTGCAATGGTCGCACGCCACGCCGGCCAGTTTCAGCAATGCGCACAGTCCGTCGCGGAACCGGTATGCCGAGATCGCTCGGCAGATGCTCGAAGGCGACGTGATGGATGTGATCATGGGCGCGGGTCATCCGCAATACGACAACGACGGTCGGCGAACGCTGGCCGAGCACGACGATCCGGAGCTGGACGACACCCGCGCGCGGTTCGTGGGCGGTCGGGCGAGTTGGATTGACTTGAAGGAGGGCACGCATCCCGGCGGCTGGACGTCGATCGATTCGACGGATGATTTCGAAGGCTTGGCGTCTGGTCCGGCGTCGGTAGCCGAGGTGCTGGGCGCCAACCGACGTCTGGTCGGTACCGTTCCGGTAGCCACCACGCTGCAGCAATCGCGGAGCGGATACGCGGAGACGGACCGGCCGTTCGAGGTGGATTACACCGCCGAGTTGCCCTCATTAGCGACAATGGCTCGAGGGGCCTTGAACGTGCTTTCCCATCTGGACGCCGGCGAGGGCATCTTTCTGCAAATCGAAGGGGGAGCCGTCGATTGGGCCGCTCACAGGAACCAGACGGCCCGGCTGGTCGAGGAGCAGGTCGATTTCAACTTGGCCATCCAGGTCGTCATCGAGTGGATCGAAGCCCACGGCGGCTGGGAAGAAAACCTGTTGATCATCACCACCGACCACGGCAACGGGATGCCGATGGGTCCGGCTTCGGACACGGTGGCTCATGCCCGCATCGAGCGGGAAGATCTGGCCGGCGGCCAGTTCAGCGAAACGAATCCGCAGGGCGTGCGGTGGTGGACCGGCGCCCATACGAATGAACTGGTGCCCCTGTTCGTACGCGGGGCGGGGGCCGCATGGTTCGACGCGCGGGTCGACGGCCAGGATCCCCACTTCGCCCACTTCTATCCCGACTGGGCGGAACAGGGTTTCGATGGCCGCTATGTGG
>SLEY01000124.1 GCA_007124535.1 Planctomycetaceae bacterium | reverse complement strand
TGCTCAGGTTTGCCTGGCTGCACTTCATATCCAGATGGGTGTCCGTCAAAAACAGAAAACGCGCCCGCTCCGTGGCTGCCCCCGGGACGGTTCCTGGTCGGGAAAACGCCGCTGCTCCCGCAATGGCCGCCGCACCCGATTTCAAGACAGATCGTCTCGTCCACGCCGTTTCCCACATCATCATTCGTACCTTGCGGTCTGTGATTCTCCCGTGTCCCTCGCCAGCCAACCGGCTCGCCGCGTCCGTCTCGTGGGACGCAGATGCCAAACTACCACAGCATCCCGCCCGTGGAAAGCGGTCGCCAGGGCCTTGACGGCAGTAGCAAAATGGAGCGATGCTCCGGCTCCAAAATCACCCCGAGACCAGCCTCCTGCCGCCCTGCAGCTTGCGGTACAGGCAAGCGTAGCTGGACAGCGGGATTCCGTGGGTCACCCCGAGCGTTACGTCCTCTGCAGCAGGAAATCTCCCTCGAGCCCCGCAGGCCGTACGAGTTCAGCGTGTGGGTGGCCTCTCGCTTGCGGGCCCGCCCTGCCGCGAGTGGCCGGCATGACCCGATTCCCGGTAAAGCTTTTTGCCCGGTGAAGAGATCGGGTTCAACCAACCCAGCCGCCACGACGAGGTGCCCGCGGCGACCGCGAGGAAATCGCTTGACAGCGCCTAGGCATGCACATGAATGCTCGTGCGCTGATGAAAACGCCCGGAACCCCCTCTTTTGTGGCGGGATGGGCCACCACGGGCAATTCCACGACACACCGCTCGGGGCTGGCTTGGCCAGCAGGCCGCGAGGGGCGTGGCGAGGTCTGCCGCCGGGTTCGCGGATTCTTCGCGGACGGGGCGGATCGGGGCTGAGCCGGAGGCGGGGGGGGGTGGCGACGGTGACGTGCGCTCATCCGCCTGGCCGATCCGGTCTGGTATCAAGTTCCTCGACGAACGGCCGCCATGCCACCGCCATGCGCTCCACTCCTGCCCGCCGCTGATACCGCGCGCGGTATCTCTTCGTAACTCCAGTGCGACCGTGTTTTCACCACGCTCAACGGAAACGGTCGTTCAGGCCGAGGGCGGTGCTGCCCAGTGATGGACGGTCAGCCCGGCGAGATCGCGAATCAGGACCTCCTGTCCGGCCACTGCCAGATGGGCCCACGAGTTGTCGGTCAGCTTGCGGCTGTCCTGCAATTCGAATTCCTCGGGATTCAGTCGGATCAAGTACAGGTCGCCCGTTTCATCCAGAGCCAGAAGTTGGTCCTGGTTGGCCACCAGACTCCAATAGCCTCCAAAGGGGCGGGTGACCCAGCGTTCTTTTCCGGTGGTCAGGTCCAGGCATGCGAAGCGTCGATTTCGCAGGTGCAGGTAGGCGTGTCCGTCTCGAATGATCGGACTGGACATATAGCCTTGCAGCCGGTTTCGCCAGACCACGCGGACCGGGTCTGCCGGGTCCTCGCCGTCCAGGGCGAACAGCCAGGAGCCGCCGCCGTAGCTGCTGGTAAACAACTGGTCCTCGAAGACGGTGGGCGTGAGAATATTCATACCGCGAAACGCTTCGACTTCCACGGACCAATGCACGTCGCCCGTTTCCGGGCAGACGCCGGCCAATCGTTCGCGGGTCTGCACCAGGATTTGGGGCACACCGTGCAAGGTGGTGAAGTAGGGAGAGGAGAAGGCGGAGCCCCACATCCCGCCGCCGTCGACCAGGGTTCGCCAGAGGAGTTTGCCCGTCTGTTTCTCCAAGCGGCAGAAGCCGCCCCCGGCCTGGACGTAGACGGAATCGCCGAGCACCAGGGGTGAGGACACGAAGCCGAAGGAGGGCAGGGCGGTTCCCACTTCGGCCATGAAATCGACCCGCCACCGCTCGCTGCCGTCCTGGCCGTCCAGACAGACCAGCAGGTCGCGCATGCCGGCCACGTACAGGCACGCGCCGTCCCAGGCCGGAGTTGCGCGGATCCAATCGCCGTTGGCGCGGGCAAAGAACGGTACCCGCATCGCCCCGGGCCAGACGGTCTGCCAAAGCACCCGGCCGTCCGAACGAGCCAAGGCCGATGCACGCTCCTGCTCCGCTGCCACCGTTTCCGTCACAAATATCCGATCCTCGACGGCCAGCGGCCCCGAGTAGCTGGGCTCCAGTTCGACTCGCCAACGGGGCTCGAGATGCTCAGCGTCCAGCGAATCGGGCCAAGCTTCGCCCTCAAACTGGCCGTCGCGCGTCGGGCCTCGCCATTGGGGCCAAGACGCGGACCCCATCCCAGCTCGGGAAGCCAGCAGCCAGGCCGCGCCGGCCTGCAACCAATGTCGACGGTGAAGAAACATGGAAACCTCCAGAACAAAAGTCTCTGAGCCAACACGAACCTCGTAACCGCCCAGCGGGTATGTTGCGCGGGTCGGCACGTACCAGGTGCCGACGTCGCCGCAGGCCGAAGTCCGTCCTGGCAGCGAAGCCTACGGCAGAGGCATCAGGAAACAGGTGAACTCGGACGGGCCACCGACCGAACACGCAGCGAAATCCATCGATGGCTGCACAAAATCGGAGCCAGTTTCTGTCGTTGCCCTTCGGCATACAAGCACCCTTTCGCGAAAGACTCCGCCAACCCCCAGCAAACCACCAAGTAAAGTGTACTCGATATCAGCCGGCACGTCTTCTCACGTCGGCGGTGATAAGTATGTTGGTGTGAGATGGCGAGTGAAGAAGGCAACGAGATTCTCGTCGGAAGGGTGTTCGATCCCGATGGCCGGCGCGAAAACGACGGCGTTGACGCCGACTTCCGCGGCCCGTTGCGACGGCTGTGGGTGCGGTCTATGAAGATGAAGTAAAGCATACGGCGTTGACGCCGACTTCCGCGGCCCGTTGCGACAGCACGCGGGCAGGGTTGGGGTGGTGAGTTGTTGTATTTCCGGGAAGACAACTTGACAATGTGTTCGTACACCCGCGATAAATGGGGTCATGCTTGCAACATCGATCGGCACTTGGCGTCAAGTGCGGCTTTCCACGCGGAAGGCGCGTTGCAGGGACGGGTTCTCTTACAAGAGGAGGGCATGCTCATGGCCGAACACGACGAACTCTCTGGCAGGCTGAGCCACACGACGGCAGTTCTTGCAGACCACCGGTGCGCTGGGCGTCGGCTACTTCACGTGCTTCGGAGGGCGTGTGCGTGGCAGTGATTCGCCGAACGAACGGATCCGCATGGCCAGTATCGGGATTGGCGGCCGGGGGGGGCAGCAACACGAACGACGCGGCCCAGGCCGGGGAATTGGTGGCCGTGTGCGATACCGATCGAGGACGTTTGGAGGGTGTCTGTGCTTGCAACGGTTGCGAGCGCGCCTGCCTGGTGGTGGGCAAATCCCGCGCGGCTCCGGGGAATCGGGCCGTGCCGAGACCTTGACGAGTACGGTTCCCGCGTGTTGCAGTCAATGCGTTTGCCGTTTTTCTGGGGTATTCAACGTGTCCCGGGCCCGTGAACGGTACTACAACAGGAGCACGGTGATGGACAAGGCAACGATGGGGCGACGTGAGTTTCTGAAGGCGGCTGGTGCAGGCTGGGTGACGTGCTGCGGGTTCAGCGCCCGGTCATACGCCCGGGTGATGGGGTCGAATGAGCGGATCAACCTTGCGATGATCGGGGTCGGCGGCAGGGGAGCCCGGAACTTGGCAATCTTCGCAGGCAAGGTGCGCACTCGTCACGGAGAGTACGCGGAGCGGGTCACGGGCACGCACATCGCGGCGCTTTGCGACGTGAACATGCGTCGAGCGGCCGGGGCGTTCGTAGGCGACAAAGGCATGTTGCTGGTGAGCTATCCCGAGCACGAGCTGTGGCCCGCGGAAGAGTTCGAGGGGTACGAGCCGCCGGAACCCAGCATTCCACCATCGGTTGGCCATTATCAGGAGTGGCTCAACGCCTGTCGGGGTGAAGGCGAAGCGCTGTGTCATTTCGGGTACTCGATGCCCATTACGGAGACGGTGCTGCTTGGGAACGTGGCATACCGTAGCGGCCGGAAGCTGC